>JBDSOM010000060.1:0-9790 GCA_039914785.1 Novosphingobium sp. | reverse complement strand
TTCGCGAATGTGTCGCTGGCGGTAAGTCGATGGGAAACCCTCGGCCTGCCAGCAACACAAACCGACGCCGCATCTGAGGCACGCCATAATCGGCCACCTGCAGAACACCCCAGCTACAATGATAATCCAGTGCCTCAAGCCTGCCGATGAGATCCGACAAAAGTGGCCAGCCCTTTTTTGCTAGACCGGGAACGTTCTCAACCATGATAGCTTGAGGGAGGATTTCCTCGGCCAACCTTGCCACCTCAGAAACAAGCTCGTTTCGAATATCAGTACGCCGCCACTTTGACGTCAAGCTGGAGTAGCCTTGGCACGGAGGACATGCCGCGAGAACATCAACCGATCCGCCTGCGAGATCTAGTAGTGCTCGCCCCGAAATCTCTCTAACATCCTGACGAAACACTTGAACAGATGGGTGATTGGCTTTGAATGTAGCGGCCGCATGAGGCTCCAGCTCAACAGCAGCCACAGGATAAAAACCCGCTCGCTCTAGACCGACCGCCAAACCGCCACCGCCAGCAAAAATCTCTACAGCAGTCAATTTTTTCATGACGTAAGTGCCAATTTCTTCTGGCGATTGGCCTCGTTCAAAAAATCTTGATGCATGTGTTGAGTGCGCCGAAGAAAGTTCGTCCAGGTAATATGTTCTACGACTCTGTCCTCGCGGTACGCATCAAAAGCCTTTTTTTGCGCGCCGGTTAAGCCGACTTCATCACACACAAGTGTAACAAAAAATCTCTTGAAAATTGCTCGAAAATCTTCATGGCCAGGCAAACTCAAAAACTTATCCATTGTGTCGATATAAACCTGAATTCTATCCCACTCGTCGTTCTTGATACTATGTCCTGTGCGTTTAATTTCTATTATCTGCAGACCAAAGTCTTGGCTAGACAAGACGAAATCCGGACGTTTAGAATCATCGGAAAAACTGTCTAGCTTAATGACCTTTCCAGTCTCTTTTTTGAAATATTTTTCAAACTCTTTTTTCAATGTAGAAAGAGATTGATTGGACGTAATTGGAGACCACTGGGGATTTATCAACCAAGGAGCTTCTTCGATAGAATCTTGCAAAGCCTGCTCAAGTTTTTTCGGGTCATCTTTCAGTCCGATTATCTTCTCAATTACTTGCACACGCTTTTCAGCTATCATTCCGTAGGACGACAACTCGGCAACGCGGGCAGTGCGTAAGATGGACGCGAGAACCCCGACAGCGCCGTCGCCTTCCTCTGCCGCCTCACGCAGGGTATCATCGAGCGTGACATGTGGGCCCAACATCAGGCTCAACTGGACAAGTGAATCGACGTGATCTTGATCTTCGATTTCACCCTGCCGAAGCCGCTCACCCATCATCTTTGCTATTCGCAAAGTAGTTTCACGGATGGGCTTCCATTCCTCTCCAGGAAATTGCTGCTGTATGCGTTCGACTACGTTACCCGCTTTCAGAAAATCCGCAGTAACCTGCTTTTTGAGAGGCTCGCGAGAAAGAGTGCCGAGTAGCTTAACGACACTCTGGCCCCATTCCTCAAGCTTTTTCCCAAGGTCGTCCGACCACAGAATGTCTCGGCGATCCGTCTGGATTAAATCTTCGGACTCATCGAGCCAGTCTACTTGCAATTCACCAACGAGATAACTCCGAATTTGGTACTCACCCGTGAAGCCTGATTTGAGATTAAAAAGAGGCGTCTGAGCTGCAATTTTGCCCCGACAGTAAATTCTCACGCCAGCCATCAATTCATCCCGATAGGACTCTTTAGCGTAAGCTACCCAGCCAGTGACTGGATAAAAAAGCCCATCGGAGTGCACAAAACCTGCCGTGAACCCTGGCAGGGTCGAACCATCAGGCCCCTGGGCCTTCCACTTTGGCATTTCTGCAGCGCTGGTGACTTCCGTCGCAGGGCCGGTAAAAGTAACTCGGGTGTTCAGCATCGTTTCGATGTCGAACCCACCCACCGCTGCTTCCCTGCCGATCGTACCAGCCGCCTTATCACTATCAATTAGCTTGATAGTCCAATCGGCAGCTGTCACGCCAAAGCGCTGCGACAGCTGGCGAGAAAATGTAGTCATTTCGGGAACCATCCGCCGAATAAAATCGGTCAGCGTTAATGTGGTCCCGTGTTCGGGAACAACGCATTGATCCCACCTGCCAATCTCCGGCCGATAGGCATCCTCATTGTCGTCCATGATATCGGAGCGCTTCATGACGAAGTGAGCTACGCGATAACCCTTCGCAGGCTTTCCATCTAACCCTGTTCCGTCGACCAGCTCGCCGCCGGCAGTCATGACCTCAATGGTATTGCAGATGCCGAATGGCGCAAGCTTCCCGACACCCTTCCGGCCCATAACCCGGCGGCCAAATTTCTTGCTCACGTTTCCACGCTTCGGATCTTTTCGACGCTCGCCGCCGACCTTTAGATAGAATGGATTTACAACGTCAGGCTCCATGCCGACACCGTTGTCACGGACAACGATCTTATGTCCTGCATCGCCCTTGGCGGTTGCGAGATACACACCCATTGGTGCCTGGATGGAAACCTCTGTGGCGTCGGCATCGTAGCTATTCGCTACGAGTTCAGCCATAACAGCGGATACCTTGTCGTATAGCTTCACCCCAAGCTTATCGACCGTCATCCGCGAGATGGTCATAACATATTGACCAGTCGCCATAAATTCCCCCACTGGGCCTACCTGAAGGCGAACCTTGTCATGCTTGTCCCCGGCGGGCAGGCATCTGAGCTTTCAACATTTTTTGAACCGCAGCAATCAGGGAATGCGCTGATCGTTCACATTTTTGGATGTAGAAATAGCACATCGCTGCGAGGGCTCTCGCACCTTGTTTGCTCGCCTTCCCGTTCGCCAGCCGCGTGGCGTATGCCCATCCAGCGGAGGGCCCATCCAGCGGAAGGGCCCATCCAGCGGAAGGATCGTCCGGCCGTATCAGACACTTACATGGGGATTTAATGGGTATGACCCGGGTGGAGCCCGTTTTCCCGCCCAAAGCGCCCCAAGCCGGATCCAAAGAGGCTTCCCACGCGAACGCACTTCCAGCCGAAAGCGGCGGATTTCCTTGGCTAACGATCGTTGGAAAGGTGGTGCCGCTTAGAGGATTCGAACCTCTGACCCCATCATTACGAATGATGTGCTCTACCGACTGAGCTAAAGCGGCTAAACCCTACTAATGCCCTACTAACTGCACCCCGCCTTTGGCAAGCCCTTGGTTTCGCGCATCAATCCAGCGGTGACCCGCTAATTACGAATGATGTGCTCTACCGACTGAGCTAAAGCGGCATCCCTTGTGGACGGGCGGGCCTTACCGGGGGGTGGCGGGCTGCGCAAGGGGGTTGGGGAGTCTCTTTTGCCGCGTTGTGGGGACTGCTGGCGCTAGCCGCCGATCTCAACGATCCGACCGGCCAGCCGCGCGACTTCGGCGCGATCGTGGCTGACATAGAGGATCGGCAGGCGCAGTTCGTCGCGGATGCGCTCGATCACCCGCATGATCTCTTCGCGGCGGGGGGCGTCGAGCGAGGAAAGCGGCTCGTCCATCAGCAGGAACGCGGGCGCGCTGAGCAGGGCGCGGCCGATCGCCACGCGCTGGGCCTCGCCGCCGGACAGCGTTGCCGGCATGCGCTGCAGCAAGTGCCCGATACCAAGGAAGCCGGCCGCTTCGTCCACCGTCATCCAGCGGCGTTCGGGCGGGGCCAGGCGCAAGCCGTAGAGCAAGTTGCCCAGCACCCGGCGGTGCGGGAAGAGGCGGTTGTCCTGGAACACATAGCCGCAGGCGCGGCGCTCGGGCTTGAGGTCAATCCCCGCCTCGCTATCGAACAGCACCTCGCCCCCGGCAACGATCCGCCCCTGGGTGGGCCGCAACAGGCCCGCCACCGCGTCGAGCACGCTGGTCTTGCCCGCGCCGGAAGGCCCGAACAGCGCGGTCAGCCCGGCTGGCGCGGCGAAAGCCACGCGGATGCCCTCCCCGCGCGGCAGCGTTACCGCGATCTCAAAGGACATGTGCGCCCCGTCCATGCCCGGCGCGTCTCGCGAGCGTTTCCGAGGCGATCAGCGCGACCAACGAGAGCAGAACCGAGATCACCGCCAAGCGCGTTACCACCCCCTCGGCCCCGGGCATCTGTAGCGCCGAGTATATCGCCAGCGGCAGGGTGCGCGTCTCGCCGGGGATGTTCGAGACGAACGTGATTGTCGCCCCGAACTCGCCGATCGAGCGCGCGAAGCCGAGCACCAGCCCGGCCAGGACACCCGGCAGCGCGAGGGGCAGCGTGACCGTCGCGAACGTCCGCCACGGACCCGCTCCCAGCGTACGCGCGGCGCCTTCGAGCCGGCGATCGACCGCCTCTATCGACAGTCGCATGGCCCGCACCATCAACGGCAGTGCCATGATCGCCGCCGCCAACGCCGCGCCGGTCCAGCGGAACATGAACGTCAGGCTCAGGACCTCGGCGAACCAGCGCCCGGCGGGACCATTAGTGCCGAACGCGATCAGCAGCAGCCATCCGGTGACCACCGGCGGCACTACGAGAGGCAGGTGGATCAATGCGTCGAGCAGAATCTTTCCGGGAAAGCGCAGCCGCGCCAGCACCCAGGCCAAGGCGAACGCGACTGGCAGCGCGCCTGCGATCGCAACCCCGCTGACCTTCAGCGAGAGCGCGACGATCTCAAGCTCATCGGGAGACAGCCCGCCCAATCAGCGCGTCCCGAACCCGAAGCGGCGAAACACGGCCTTGCCCTCGGCCGAGATGAGAAAGCGCCGGAAGCCTTCCGCCTCAGGGTTGCGCGAGCGCGCGAGCATGGCGAGCGGATAACTGATCGGGCCATGACTTGATGCGGGGAACGTGCCGACGATGCGGACCCCCGGCGCGGCGCGGGCATCGGTCGCATAGACGATCCCAAGCGGGGCCTCGCCGCGCGCGACCAGCGCGAGCGCGGCCCGGACGTTCTCACCGGCGGCAATTTTGCGCTCCACGGAAGCCCATACGCCCAGCCGGGTGAGCGCTTCCTTGCCGTATTTTCCGGCGGGAACCGCGATCGGATCGGCCATCGCGAGACGCCCTTCGCCCAGCGCGCGGGCCAACGGGAAGCGCGGACCGATGGTCAACCGCGTGACCCTGGCGGCAGGCGCGATCAGCACCAGATCGTTGGTCAGAAACGAGACGCGCGTGCGCGGCTGGAGCAGCCGGCGTTGCGCGAGGTAGTTCATCCACTCCTCGTCGGCCGAAACGAACAGATCTGCCGGTGCGCCTGCCTCGACCTGGCGGGCCAGAGCCGATGACGCAGCGAACGACACAACCGGTCGCGGATGCCCTTTGGCGGACCAGCGCTGCGCCGCGGCAGTCAGGGCTTCCTGCAAGCTCGCCGCGGCCAGGACCAGCGGCGGCCGGCCTTGCGCCGCAGCCGCAGCGAGCGCGGAGCACAACAGCGCGAGCGCCGCGATCGATCTTGCGACAGTGCGAACCACATCCGTACTCCGTAGGTTTATATCCCACGATATATCAAGCATCGCGCGCCGATTGAAAAGCGCGAAATGGCGCTTTTCGCTTGGCGGCGCTGGCCGAATTGACGACACTGGCAGGGCAAAATTCATGGGAGATTGAAATGAGCGACGAAACCCAGGCCGCCTTGCGCGACACCCGCAAGGATTGGATCGCCGAACACCGCGAAACATACCTGAATTCAGGCGGCGCGCAGGGTCACATCATGGACATCACCGCAGTCGGCGGTCGCTCGTTCGCGACGCATTGCATGATCAGATACGTCGGCCGGAAAAGCGGCAAAGTGTTCATCACCCCGCTGTGCTATGGCGACATCGGCGGCGAAGTGGTGATCGTCGCCTCGAAGGGCGGCGCGGACAGCCATCCCGAATGGTTTCTCAATATCACCGCAGCCGAGACGGTCGACTTCCAGGTCGCGACCCAAGCCTTTCGCGCCACCTGGCGCGTGGCCGAGGGTGCCGAGCATGACAAGATCTGGGCCTTCATGGTCGACGGCTTCCCGTTCTACGCGAACTACCAGGCGTCGACGGAGCGCAAGATCCCGCTGCTGCTGCTGAAGGCGGTCGAGCCGGTCCCGGTGTTCAAGGAGAGCGATGCGACGGGGCATCGCCAGTATTGAAGCTCCTCCCCGGCACGGGGAGAAGCTTTCTCAGCCGTGCTTTAATTCCACGGTCGTCGCCTCGCCGTTCGGACCCATCGGCGAATCGAACTCTTCGGTGACGATGCACACCGGATTGTCGTGGCTGGCGAACAAGTTGGTCTCGTCTTCCTTGATCGCCGGCAGTCGCGCGGGATCGCTGATCACCGCTTGCGATCGCTCGAAGTCCTCGCGGCTGTTCCACCAGATTTCCATCAGGCAATCATAGCCCGGATCGAGGACCGTGCCCGTCACCGGATTCTTCACGGGCTCCAGGTAGCGCCGCACATAGCGTTGCGCGCCGGGGAGCGAAGGCCCGCGGCCCATACGCTTGGACAGCTGTGAATGCTGGTTCTCGTAGTAGTCGAGGAATTCGCGCATCGTCTTGTCGGGACGCTTGCGAAAGAAGCAGATCTGCTTGAACATTCGTCGTTTCCTTAAGCGGGGCGCAGCGTCAGCACGCTGCCTTCGGCGTCGCCTGACAGGTAAAGCGCACCGTCAGCGCCGGCGGCAATCCCCGTGAAGCTCCACATCGGCCCGCACATGTCGCCCACCCCGCCCAGGCGCAGGGGCGCCGCGCCCGGCGCTCCACCGACGGGAAGGTCGCTCGCCAGCACCGTCCGCGCGCCGGTGACCAGGTCGAGTTCAAGCACCTGCTGCGTGGCGGTATCGACCACGTAGAGCTTCGTTCCGCGAACCGCGAGGCCCTCGGGCCGACCGAGCCCGTCGAACGCGGTCTGGGCCTTGCCGCCGGTGACTTTGACGATGCGCTGGCCGTCCGCCTCGGCGACGAAGATGTCGCCGCGGTCGCTGATCGCCACACCGTAGGGCTTGTTGAGCCCGCTCGCGAGCTCGGTAACTTGCCCGCCTTCGAGCGACAGGACCCGTCCCGTCCCGGCGTCGGTGAACACCACTGCCTGGCCCGACACCGCGATGCCCATCGGGATCTCGTAGCCGTGCGCCAGCGTCTCGGCCTCTTGCCCGGGCTGCCAGCGCGCGACGGTGCCGTTGGCGGTCGTCACGAACCAATCGCTGCCGACCGCCGCGATGCCGCGCATGAACCCCGGGTAGCCCGGCCAGAACAGCGTCCCGGCAAGCTCGATCCCAGCGCCCGCCGCGACCGTGTAGGCGAACATTCCATCCGCTGCGTAGACCGTCCCGGCAGCGTTGACCGCGACGCCCATCGGCCATTCCAGGCCCTTATCGACCACCGGCTTGGCGGTGCCCAGCGAGGTGATCTCGTGGATCGAGCCGGTGATGTGCGAGACGAAGGTGCGGCCGTTCACGAAAGCAACGTTGTCGAGCCCCGGACCGATGTCGGCGAGGATCGACTTCTCGCCGGTCCGCAGGTCGATCTTGAGCACTTGCCCGCTCGCGACCTGGGTCGAGACGATGTAGCCGTCGGGGTGGAACTTGACCGAATCCGGGATCCCGAGATCCTTGGCGACCACCTCGGGCGCGCCGCCATCGAGGCTGACGCGCCAGATCTCGTTCGCGGCCTGCGCGGGAAAATAGAGCTTCCCATCGGGTCCGACCTCGAACGCGTTAGCCATCGGCACGCCTTCGCAAATTACGCGCTTGGCGCCGCTATTGCGGTCGATCTCGAAGATCCGCCCGCCCATCGTCAGCTCGCCCGCGATCAGGCGGCCTTGATGGTAGGTGATCGGGTTGGCGACGTTGATCCCGTCGGCGACCACCGACGAGGTACCGTCCGGCCGCAGCACCGTGACACGGTCGCGGGTGATCTCGGTGCAATAAAGGTTGCCCGCCTCGTCGAACACCAGGTCGTCCGGCCCGGTAATCGCGCCACCAGCGGCGCTGATCGTCTCGATCACGCCGGTGTCGACGTCAATCGCGCTGACGCAGCTGCCGGCGACCTGAGCGATGTAGATCCGCCCGTCGGCGCCGGTGCGGATCCCGTTGGCGCCCTGCAGCCGGCTCGGCGGCGACAGGCGCTCCAGCGTCCAGCCTTCCGCCACACGCGCCACAGGCCCGGTGTACCGGCTCGCTCCAACCATCATGCTCTCCCGATCAAAAATCTTCGCGCGCTGTTTGGGCGGTAGTTCAGCCGTTCCGCAACGGAAAAGTGCTCAGGCGGCCGTCTTCTTCAACAACACGGTGCGCAGCATCGACAGGGCGATCTCGCCGCGCTGGTTGGTGAGCTCGTGCTTGAAAGTCACGATCCCTTGCGTCGGCCGCGACTTGGATTCGCGCATCTCGACGACTTCCGAATGGCAGGTCAGCGTATCGCCGATGAAGGTCGGCTTGGGGGTCACGACTTTGTCGAAGCCAAGGTTGGCGATCAGCGTGCCGACCGTGGTGTCGGCGATCGACAGCCCCACCGCCAGGCTGAACGTGAAGGTCGAGTTGACGAGAATTTGCCCGAACTCGCTGGCCTTGGCGTACTCGGCATCAAGATGCAGCGGCTGCATGTTGTGCGTCATCGCCGAGAACATCAGGTTGTCGGTTTCGGTGACGGTGCGGCTGGGCTGGTGGGTGATCCGGTCGCCCAGCTGCCATTCGTCGAAGTATCTACCCGGCATTATTCGGTTCCTTCAGCTTCGATCAGCACCAACAGCGCGTCGACCTGGACTTGCGCGCCGGCGACGACATTCAGCTCCGCCACCACTCCGTCGAACGGGGCGGTGAGGGTGTGTTCCATCTTCATCGCCTCGAGCGTGACAAGCTTCTGACCGGCAGTGACCCGGTCGCCCGCAGCGACGTCGACCGCGATCACCTTGCCCGGCATCGGCGAGAGGATCGCGCCGGTCGAGGCCGCCGCCCCGCCCGCGCCGTCCTTGCGCCAGGGCGTCACTTCCCAGACCGCGCCGTGCTCGGCGACGAGCACCGCGTCGGCGGGCTCCTCGCTGCCCGGCCCGTCGAGCGTGACCGCCACCGGCGCGCCATCGACCAGGACGTACACTTGCATCGCCGCCGGCGCATTGAGCCGGAAGCCCGGCTGATCGTACGCCGGGATCAGGTCGCGCGCGGCTTGGGCCAGGGCGTCGGCGGGCGCGGTGGGCGCTGCCGCCAGCGTTTCACCGTCGCGGCCGATCAGCCCGGTATCGACCGCGCCCGAGACGAACTCGGGATGCGCCAGCGCCCGGATCAGGAACGAGGCGTTGGTCTTCACCGGCCAGATCGCGCTGTCGTCGAGCATCTCGGCCAGGCGATCGCGCGCCTGTTCCCGGTCCTCGCCATGCGCGATGACCTTGGCGATCATCGGATCGTAGAACGGTGAGACTTCGGCACCTTCGTACACGCCCGTATCTATCCGGCCTCCCTCGGCCTCGCCAAACTGGAGTAATTCCAGCGTACCGATGGAAGGCAGGAAGCCGGTCGCGGGGTCCTCGGCATAAAGCCGCGCCTCCATCGCCCAGCCGTTTATCGAAAGTTCGTCCTGGCTCTTCGGCAAAGCCTCGCCCGAGGCAACGCGCAGCTGCCATTCGACGAGATCGACCCCGGTAATCTCCTCGGTCACCGGATGCTCGACCTGGAGGCGGGTGTTCATTTCCATGAACCAGATGCGGTCCGCGCACAGGCCTTCTGAGGCATCGGCGATGAATTCGATCGTGCCTGCGCCTTCGTAGTTCACCGCCTTGGCCGCGCGCACGGCCGCAGCGCAGATCGCCTCGCGAGTCGCCTCGTCCATGCC
>JBDSOM010000193.1:0-5761 GCA_039914785.1 Novosphingobium sp. | reverse complement strand
CCGCCGCGACGCTCGCCGCCGCCCGCGCGCAGATCGAAGTTATCGCGCCCCTGACGATCGAGCTGCCCGCGACCGGTCTGCCGGCCAACCGCGCGCTCCTCTCGTTCGAGCACGTCGGGTGGGCAGTGGCTGGCCGAACGATCGTCGACGACCTCTCGTTCGCCATCGTCGGCCCCGAGCGGGTCGCGATCACCGGCCGCAACGGCGCGGGCAAGACCAGCGTGCTGCGCCTGGCGAGCGGGGATGCCCTCCCGCTGACGGGGCGTATCCACCGGGCCGAGGGCCGCATCGCGATCCTCGACCAACAAGTCGCGCTGCTCGACCGGAGCCAAACGATCCTCGCCAACGTGCGCCGGCTGCAGCCCGGCCTGACCGACAACCTCGCCCGCGCCGCGCTCGCCCGCTTCGCCTTCCGCAACGTCGACGCCGAAAAGCCAGTTTCGGCGCTCAGCGGCGGCGAAGCCTTGCGGGCCGGCCTGGCCTGTGTACTGTCGGCCGCTCCCGTGCCGCAGTTCCTCCTGCTGGACGAGCCGACCAACCACCTCGACCTCGCCTCCATCGAAGTGATCGAAGCCGCCCTACGCGCCTACGATGGGGCGATCCTGGTGGTGAGCCACGATCCGGCGTTCCTGGAGGCGATCGGGGTAACGAGGACGCTAAAGTTATGAAGGTACGGCCCGGCGTTATTCGGCGTTCAAAAAGGCGACGAATTTCCCTTGGAACCGCGCAACAGTAATGCCGCCCGATGTCACGACTGAGCCAACCTCGATCCGGGCCATCTTTTTGCGGGCGAGCATCTTGGTGAAGCCCGCCCAGCGTGAATCATCGGCCAGCGATGACCGCGCCGTAAAGGATCCCGTGACGGGCTTATCGTAGTCCACGTGACTGGATTGAATGACCACCTCACCGGCAAGTCCTGCTTCCAGCAGACGTACGTGCAGCAGCGACCAGGCAGCGAGGATCCCCAGAGTCGCGATACTGCCGCCAAACGCGGTGCTCTTGTGATTGATGTTGGGCGCGAGCGGAGCGCGCAGTTCTACGGCGTCTCCCGATGCCACAAGGACCGCAACCTGCATGGCCGCCGACAACGGAATCTGCTCGTGCAGATAGTTTTCGACCCGGCGTTCCGCACGGTCATCCGCGCTCACGCCACCTCGACCTCGACCGTCTCCTCGCCAGCAGCTTCCAGCAGCCGGGTCTCCACGGCTTTGGCGCGGACGCCGGGGTCGATCTTACCGCCGAGCAGATCGGTGACGTAGAACGTATCGACCGCGCGTTCGCCGTACGTCGCGATATGGGCGGAGTGGACGATCAGCCGGCTCTCGAACAGCGCGCGGGCCAGGCGGTTGAGCAGGGCGGGACGGTCGCGAGCGCTGATTTCGACCACGGTGAAGCGGTTCGAAGCCTTGTTGTCGAACTCCACCCGTGGACGGACCTCGAACGCTTCCATGCGCGGGCGGGCCAGCGGGCGCGCAGCGAGTTGCGGCACCAGCTTGACCCGGTTGGCCAGCGCATCGGCGATCGTGGTCTTGAGCCGGGCGAGCTGACCGGCTTCCATGAACGGGCGACCGAGCGGATCCTGGACCAGGAAATTGTCGACCGCCATGCCGTTGCGCGTGGTGTGGATGCGCGCGTCGATGATGTTGCCGCCGGCCAGGTGGATGCCCCCGGCGATCCGGTAGAACAGCCCGGGATGGTCGGTGGCGAGCACCATCACCAGCGTCGCGCCGCGCGACGCGTCGTACTCGGTGGTGATCGCCAGTTGCGCGCCCTTGGCCTCTTCCATCTGGACCAGGTTCATTGCGATGACGTCGGCCGGCTCGGCGATCCAGTAAGCATCGCCAAGTTGCTTGCCCTGGGTGTCGACCAGCTTGCGCGAGCCCATCGCGGTCGCGACGGCGACTTTCTTGGCGAGCACCCGTTCGGCCCGGCCGTGCAGCGCATGACCCAGGCGCAAGCGTTCTTCCGCCGCGTCGTAAAGCTCGTTGAGCAGCTGACGCTTCCAGCTGTTCCAGGTGCCGGGTCCGACCGCGCGGATATCGACGATCGTCAACAAGGTGAGCTGGCGCAGCCGCTCGAGCGACTGGACCACCGCGACGAAATCGCCGATCGTCTTCCAATCGGCCAGGTCGCGCTTGAACGCGGTCGCGCTCATCAGCAGGTGCTGGCGGACCAGCCAGGCGACGAGATCGGTCTCGTCGGCAGTCAGGCCGAGCCGCGGGCACAGCTTCAGCGCAATCTCCGCGCCCAATACCGAATGATCGCCGCCCCGGCCCTTGGCGATATCGTGGAGCAGCACCGAGACATAGACCGCGCGGCGCGAGCCGAGCTTGTGGATGATGATGTCGGCGAGCGGATGGTCCTTCTTGAGTTCACCCTTCTCGATCCGCGCGAGCAACCCGATGGCCCGGATCGTGTGCTCGTCGACGGTGTAGTGGTGGTACATGTCGAACTGCATCTGCGCGTTGACCCGGCCGAAGTCGGGCACGAAGCGCCCGAACACCCCGGCCTCGTTGAGCCAGCGCAGGACTTTCTCGGGATCATGGCGGCTGGTCAGCAGGTCCATGAACAGCGCGTTGGCGCGCGGTTCCTTGCGCACCCGATCGACCTGGCGCGCATCGCGGGTGATCAGGCGCATCGTCTCGGGGTGGATTTCCAGGTTCTCGGTGTCCGCCAGGACGAAGATTTCCAGGAGCCGCGCCGGATCCTCGGTGAACCAATCATCGCTGGGCGAGGCGATCTTGCCGCCGAACACCCGGTAGCCCTTGAGTATCCGCGCCCGTGCGCGGAACCCGGCGAGAAGCCCGCGCGGCTGCTTCTTGGCGAACTGCTCGTCGAGCTGGGCCAGGAACACCCCCGTCAGGTTGCCGACGACTTTTGCCTGGAGGAAGAAGTAGTGCATGAACCGTTCGACCGAGCTTTTGCCCGGCCGTTCGGAAAACCCCATCCGCGTCGCGACCTCGCGCTGGAGATCGAAGGTCAGGCGGTCCTCGGCGCGGCGGGTGATCGTGTGGAGGTGGCAACGCACCGCCCAGAAGAACGTCTCGGCCCGGCGGAAGCTGCGGTACTCGTCCTGGCTCAGCAAGCCCACGGCGACGAGTTCCGACACATCGCGGACTTTGTGGATGTACTTGCCGATCCAGTAGAGCGTGTGGAGATCGCGCAGGCCGCCCTTGCCCTCCTTGACGTTGGGCTCGACCACATAGCGGCTGTCGCCCAGGCGCTTGTGCCGGTCGTTGCGCTCGGCCAGCTTCTCGGCGACGAACTGGCGCTCGGTCCCGGCGACGACATCGGTCCAGAAGCGCTTCTGCGCCTCGGCGAACAAGTCCTGGTCGCCCCAGACATACCGCCCTTCGAGCAGCGCGGTACGGATCGTCAGGTCGCTGCGCCCCATTCGCACCATGTCGTCGAGCGAGCGGCTCGAATGGCCAACCTTTAGCGCCAGGTCCCACATGAAGTAGAGAATCGCCTCGATCACCTGTTCGCACCAGGCGGTCTGCTTGCCGGGGGTGAGAAACGCGATGTCGACGTCCGAGTGCGGCGCCATCTCGCCGCGGCCATAGCCCCCGACCGCCATGATCGTCAGCCGCTCGCCGGTGGTGCGGTTGTTGGGCGGATAGACGTCGGTGATCACGTGGTCGTGAATGACGCGGACCAGCTGGTCGACCAGGAACGCCTGCGCCGCGGCGACATCGTGCCCGGCGGTGGGCTTGTCGGCAAGGCGGCGGGCGATCTCGTCGCGCCCTTCCTGCAGCGCCCCGCGCAACAGCTCGACCACCAGCGGCCTGGCCTTCGTCCCAGGCCCGCCGGCAGCCCCCGCCACGATCTCGGCGACTGCGTCGGTCAAAGCGCGGCGATCAACCACGGCGCGCTGATTGGAGATGCGGATGGGGCTCATGCTGGGGCCTTATATCGGGATGGCGGGCGATTGATACCAGGCGCTGCCCACCGTGCCGCCACGATACCCTGGCGAAGTTGACGATTTGCACGGTGTACAGCGACTTTTACATGGCCCGGTGTCACCGGGTGTAACCACCTGTCACCCGGTGTAACCTTGCGTTGGCGCGCGACGTTCATGGGGAAACGTTGGCAAATCCCAGCCGTCTGGGAAAACGATTTCTGCGATCCGCCCCCCGCCGGGAGCGAGGGCGCAGACATGCACCCGATGGCCGGTCCAGCCTCGCTATCGTCCTACTTGGTGCCGAGGATGAAACGGTAATTCGAATTGTTCGCTGCACATGCCATGTTTCCGCCCGGCCGATAACTGGACCGGAACCTGGCGGCTTGGCTCATCTTGGTCGCGGAATCGACGAAGATGAAGGGCGGATAGGCGATGACCGCCCTGCTCCCGATCGGCGCACCGGCGGCGGTGATGTCGAACTCGAGACGGACCCAGCCTTCGAAGCCATATTCCGCCGCCTCGTTGGGGAAGCCCGCCGCCGTGCCATCCTTCCGCATTTCGGGCTTTGGCCCGAGTAGCGCGCACTGTTCCTCGGTAAGCCCGGTTCGCTGGAAATAGGCCTGCGCGGATGAAAGGTCGCCGGTGGCGGCCGCATCGTTGGCGAGCTGGAGCAGCGCATACTGTCGGACGGAGTTGCCCGGCGCCAGCCGCGTGTCGTTTGCGACCTGCTGGATAGCTGCGGCGCGCTGGTCCGCCGCGAGTCTCTTGTGCAAGTACGACAGCGCGCTCAACTTCGCGGTGGCGGTGAGCAGCGGATCGTCGGCTACGGCAGGTTCCGCAGCGAAGGCGAACAGCTCGGTGGCAAGCCTCAAGCGATCCCCGTCGGTAAGCCGCTTTGTCCGCGTGATCGAGGACGTCTGCACGGCCTGTAGACGATAAAAGCGCAAGGTATTGCGAACTTCGGCCGGTAGAAGAGCCGCTTCGGGTGCCTGGAGTATTTGATCGAGGCTGGACACCACCTGTTCGCTGGACCGAGGAGCGGCAAGAGCCCGTGAACTCAAAGCCGCTGCATATCGCGGGAAGGGACCAGACGCCTTGGCGCTATCGATCGTCCGCGAAAGTGCATCGAGTTCCGCTTGCCGCCCGCCGCCTTCCACGGGCCGGAGCCCCGTTTGAACAGCGGCCCACTCGGCAAAGCGCGCGCCGAGCTCCTTCTCGACATTTTGTGATGGACCGTCGGCTGCGGTACAGCGCAGTTCCACCCGTGTTAACCTGTAGAACAGCGGGATCGCCTTCACCGCCTCCGGGGTCCAGTACCAGTCGCTGACCGCCTTTGCGAATGCGGCGGCGACCGCCCGACCTCCCGTTGAGTACACTGTCTGCGATCGAGTGACGGCGCCATCATCGCCGATGCTGAACTCGACAACGGCGAAATCTTCCGGCCGCAGCCCGCTAACCTCTCCGCAATCGGGAGGTGACATGCTTTGCGCCGCATTGAAGGGCGCTTTCTCAAGCCGACCTTGCCCGGTGTAGGCTAGATACCGGCGTGCATCGTCCTTCCGGTTGGTCAGGAGCGCGGCCAGGGCCAGATCTCCGCGCATCGATGCTTCGCTGAGCGAAACCTTGAGCGTCAACCCGCCGCTCAGGTCGAGGGCCTGCTTCAGTTCGGTATAGGCCTCCTCATTTCGGCCCAAGTTGAGCAGCGTCCGTCCTCGCAAGGCGCGCAACTGCGCTAACAGGTCCTTGGACGAATTGCGTTCGCTCGCCGTGATCTGCAGCGCTTCGTCGATGTAGCCCAGCGGCGTTGTACCGCCGTCGAAGGTCGTCGCCTGGGCCAAGCGGCTGAGGTAGAAAACCTTG
>JBDSOM010000143.1:0-5158 GCA_039914785.1 Novosphingobium sp. | reverse complement strand
CGATTCACATCCGGGCTTCGGTCAGCCCGCGCAGCCCCTGTTGCTCAAGCTGACCTCGCCCGGCGGTAAGCCCATCCAGATGACCCGCGATCTCCCGGGGTTCTGGCGCGGCACCTGGCGCGACGTGGTGCGCGAGATGAAGGGCCGCTATCCCCGGCACCGCTGGCCCGACCAACCCTGGGCCGAAGATCCCAGCCTCAAGACGAAGAATGCCTTCCACGCCTCACGCGGTGCGTGATTGCGCGCTTGATTTCATGAGCGATTGGCGGGCATTAGCGCGATCATGACTGCACGCATATTTCAGCCCCCGAAGAACGCCATGCAATCGGGCAAGGCCGGAACCGACTTATGGGTCCTCGAATTCGCCCCGGCCGAGGCCAAGCGGCCCGATCCGTTGATGGGTTGGGCGGGCTCGGGGGACACGCAGGCGCAAGTCGTGCTCACGTTCGCCGACAGCGCGGAAGCGCTGACATATGCCGAGAAATACGGCATCGAAGCTCGCGTCCAGCACACCCCGCCGCGGCGGCTCAAGCTCCAGACGTACGCCGATAATTTCAGGTAGAACCGTCCAGGTCCGCCCTAATTTTTGCTTAGCACGAACGGGGGCACGAACGGGGGCATAACCGGAGCCATGAACGGGCAGGGAGACCGCGCCATCGCCCATGGCGTGGTGGAGGGGAACCGAGCAACCCCCCCGCGTTCAGCCCCACGGGGCGCTACCGCCCCATCAGTACTCCGGACAAATGGGGCGGAACTGGCAGCTACTGCCGAAGTTGCAGCCGGCCCTGGCGAAACGCCGCGCGGCAATCGGTCGCATCGTGCTTGATGTCCGAATCGAGCAGCGGCGTGCTGGTCATGCCTGCCCCGGAAAAGCGCTTGTCGTCGCATTCGCCGTCGTTGGCGTACTTGCCGTTATCGTCGCCCCAGATGATGTGGTTCACGCCGCTCGCCGCATAAGCCGGGGCGCTGCTGTTGCCGTTGAAGGTCAGCCGGCCCTGGTTGTAGGCCGAGCGGCAGTCGGTGGCGTCGTGGCGCACGTCGCTGTCGAGCAGGGTAGTGTCGGTCATCCCCGCGCCCGAAAAGCGCTTGTCGTCGCATTCGCCGTCTTT
Source organism: Novosphingobium sp. (assembly GCA_039914785.1). GTDB lineage: Bacteria > Pseudomonadota > Alphaproteobacteria > Sphingomonadales > Sphingomonadaceae > Novosphingobium. The sequence goes on along the minus strand of JBDSOM010000143.1, from coordinate 4,049 downwards.
CGAGAATTTGCTCGAATCGTCGCCGAAGTCGATCGACTGGGCGGCGACCGGAACCGGTGCCCAGGTGGCGGCCAGCAAAGTGGCGGCAAAGATGTTTGCGGTGAGCGTGCGCATGGATGTTCCCCCTGAAATAGCGGTATTTGCTTGCCCGCGAACACCACCGGATTCAAGATCGCTTTTCCCGCCTTGCGATTTTTACAGCGCGCGGCCATATGCCCGCCCGGGAGTCGGTCGGACGTTTGCGTCCGCCAACTTGGTCAGGTCCGGAAGGAAGCAGCCACAACGGTTTGCGGCGGGTCGGCCGGCTCCTTTTATTCCTGACAATTCGCGCGTCAGGCCCTACTTAGCCCGCCATGGGCGATTCCTCCGACATCTTCGGCTCTGAGCCATCCGCGGACGACACTGCGCCATCCTCAGCCGAGCTGGAGGCGGCGGGGCAGTCGGCCATGTTTGGCGATCCGGCGCCCGCAGCCCCGCCACTCGCAGCCCCGCTCCCCGCTGACTCGCCAGCATCCGGCACGCAGCCGTACCGGGTGCTCGCGCGCAAGTACCGTCCGCAGACTTTCGGCCAGCTCATCGGCCAGGACGCGATGGTCCAGACCCTGGCCAACGCGATCAAGCGCGGCCGGCTGGCGCACGCCTTCCTGATGACCGGGGTGCGCGGGGTCGGCAAGACTTCCACCGCCCGCCTGATCGCCAAGGCGCTCAACTGCATCGGCCCGGACGGCCAGGGCGGGCCGACCATCGATCCGTGCGGCAGTTGCGAGCCGTGCACGGCGATCGCCGAGGGACGCCACATCGATGTGATCGAGATGGACGCCGCCAGCCACACCGGGGTCGACGACGTGCGCGAGATCATCGAAGCGGTGCGCTATGCCGCCGTTTCGGCGCGCTACAAGATTTATATTATCGACGAAGTTCACATGCTGTCGCGCAATGCTTTCAATGCGTTGCTTAAGACACTTGAGGAACCACCCGCGCACGTGAAGTTCCTGTTCGCGACGACCGAGGCCGACAAACTGCCGGTCACGGTGCTCTCGCGCTGCCAGCGCTTCGACTTGCGCCGCATCGCGACCCCGACGCTTGCCGAGCACTTCGGCAAAGTCTGCGAGGCTGAAGCCGTGCCAGCCGACGCCGAAGCGCTGGCGATGATCGCCGCGGCGGCCGAAGGGTCGGTACGCGACGGTCTGTCGATCCTCGACCAAGCCATTGCCCACGCCGATATGGGCGGAGAGGGCAGGGTCACCGCCGAGCAGGTTCGCGACATGCTGGGCCTTGCCGACAAGACCATGCAGCGCCGGCTTTACGCGGCGCTGCTCGCAGGCGACGGCAATGCCCTGCTCGACCTCGTGGCGCAGCAGTTCGCGCTCGGGATCGAGCCGATCTCGCTGATGCGCGGGGCGATGGAGCTGACCCACCGCATCACCGTCGCGCAGATCGCCAAAGGGCTCTCCGAGGCCGGTTCCGCCGAAGAATGCGCGGTCATCGAGGGGTGGGCTGGGCAACTCACCGCCGGGCAACTCCACCGCCTGTGGCAACTGCTGCTGAAGGGCCACGACGAAGTCCGCACCGCACCCGACCCGCTCGTCGCGGCGCAGATGGCGCTGCTGCGGGTGATGCACGCGACCGACTTGCCCGATCCCGGCGCGCTGGTGCGCAAGCTGGAAAACTGGGCAGCCAGTCCGCCGCCTGCTGCTACCACCGGCGCACATTCGCCGCCCGCAGCGCCGCCCGTCGCCCCCCCCGTGGCCGTGCCGTGGAAGGCGCTGGTCGAGCGCGTCGATCAGTCCGGCCAGCTTCGCGTTTCTCAGATCATGCATGACTGGATTCGGGTCGTCGCCGTGTCGCCGGGTGAACTGAGGTTCGCCGTCGTTCCTGGGTACTCGGGCGATCCGGGGCCGGACTTGCGCGAGGCGCTGCAGAAGGCCACGGGCGAACGCTGGAGCGTCGAGCGCGGCGAAGGCGAAGGCACGCCATCCTTGCGCGAGCAAGCCGATGCCCTGCGCGCCGATGCCGAAGCGGAACTGCGCCGCTCGCCGCTGGTGGCAGCCGTGCTGAGCGCGTTTCCCGCCGCCCAATTCGTCGCCGAGGAGGAGCGCGGCTCCTCCGGCCGTAACAACTGGAGTCAACGCGCATGAAGTCGATGGAAGAGATGCTGAAGGCAGCGCAACAGGCCGCCGAAACCATTCAGAAGCAGATGACCGAAACCCAGGCGAAACTTGACAAGATGGAGGTCGAGGGCGTCTCGGGCGGCGGCATGGTCAAGATCCGCTGCTCGGCCAAGGGCCGGGTGATCGGCGTCGCCATCGACGACAGCCTGCTGGTCCCCGCCGACAAGCAGATGCTCGAGGACCTGGTCGCCGCCGCATTCAACGACGCGCGGACCAAGGCCGACGAAGTCGCCAGCCGTGAATTGGCGCAGGCGCAGCAGGGTATGGGGTTGCCCCCGGGGTTCAAGCTGCCGTTTTGAGCGAGTTTGATCTGTAACGGCCCGGTTTGCGATTGATTTTGGACCATTGCCCTCTAGCCTACTTAAGGCTGGCGGGGGTGTGGCGATGAGCGGCAATGATCTGAAAGAGTTCCAACCGGTTGACGACGGCGTTCTTGGCGTTCGCTCATCTAATATCGGCAGCTTCATCCCCGAGGGCGCCTATCGGCCAGTTCCAATCGTCTGGTTTGTAGCTGCTTGGGTCGTACACAGCTTTTCACTCTTTGTCCTGTTTGCGATACTCATCAACAAACCGGCGATCTTCACGTGGCTTACCACACTGCTGATCTCGTTCGCGGTGATCCGTTGGACTTTCAACCGAGGAATGCGCCAAGCCGGGCGCGGCTGGCAAATTGCGACGGTCGTCGCCCTCGCGATCAATTGGGGACTTGTCGCCTTGACAGCGGCTGCGCGTTGACACTGGGCAATAAGGAAATCGGTGCCAAGCTGTCCCGATCATCCACAACACTCCACCGCTTCCCCATTGCGAGCCCCATACCCTGACCCCATATCTTCCGCCAACGCTCCGGCATTTCCTGCCGGACGGGACGGACCAGATTACATGAACCTGCTTCCTCTTCTTCCTCTGCGTGACATCGTCGTGTTCCCTGGCATGGTCGTGCCGCTATTCGTTGGCCGTGAAAAGTCGGTCGCTGCGCTTGAATCGGCGATGGCCGGCGAGAAGGACATCTTCCTGCTCGCCCAGCTTGATCCCGGCTGCGACGATCCCGATCGTGACGACCTGTATGACGTCGGCGTCGTCGCCAGCGTGCTGCAACTGCTGAAGCTCCCCGATGGCACCGTTCGTGTGCTGGTCGAAGGGCAGCAGCGCGCGCGGCTGGAAAACCTCCGCGAGGAGCATGGCAGCGCGGGCGAAATGCTCGTCGCCCAGATCGAGCGGCTCGAACCGGTCGTCGCCGGCGGCACCGAGGTTTCGGCGATGATGCGCTCGGTGATCGAACAGTTCGGCGAATACGCCAAGCTCAACAAGAAGCTGTCGCAGGACGCGGGCGACCAGCTCAGCGACATCGACGACGCCTCGAAGCTCGCCGATGCGGTGGCCAAGGAACTCGGCGCCAAAGTGGCCGACAAGCAGGCGATGCTGACCGAGGCCGATCCGCTCAAGCGGCTCGAAATCGTGTACTCCTTCATGGAGGGCGAACTGGGCGTGCTTCAGGTCGAGCGCAAGATCCGCGGGCGGGTAAAGCGCCAGATGGAGAAGACCCAGCGCGAGTATTATCTCAACGAACAGCTCAAGGCGATCCAGTCCGAGCTCGGCGGCGAGGCCGAGGAAGCCAACGAGCTGGCCGAGTTGCAGGGAAAGATCGACAAGCTCAAGCTGTCCAAGGAAGCCCGCGCGAAGGCGCAGGCCGAACTGAAGAAGCTCAAGACCATGCAAGATTATAAAGCGGGTGCTCTGAAGAAATCATTCAATAAATCAAACCATCGGCGTACCATTTACATAAAATTTCTTATTCATTTATCGGCATGCTTTAATTTTAAGCAACCTCTTTTCATTTGCAGCACATTGAGTTTTTTCATATTGATCATTTTGAAAATA
>JBDSOM010000084.1:0-6615 GCA_039914785.1 Novosphingobium sp. | reverse complement strand
GCTTGTAGACCCGCATTCCCGCGTCCGCAAAACCCTTGATCCTGGCTGCGACCTGGCGGGGGTGCCGACGGGGAAGATGTCGCGGATCATCTGGGTGTCGAGCCCCGCGCAGAACTCCAGCATCTTCTCGCGGGTGAGGACGTGCGGATCGAAATCCATGATCCCGTGCCAATCCGGCCCCATCGGATGCGCGTAGCCGAACTGCGCGACGTCCTTGGCGTTGAGCATGAGGATGATCGACTTGACCAGCGGCGCCTCCAGCATCTCCGCGATCTCGCCTTCGTCGCCGATCAGGCAGATCTGGGTCAGCGCCGGAGTGAAGGCGCCCATATCGCGCCCCGCCGCGTCGCCGGCATCGAGGATGACCTTGAGCTTGGCGGCGTAGTCCTCGGGCGTATACGATCCCGCCGGCCACCACCCGTCGGCCTCGCGCCCGGTGATCCCGAGCATCCGCGGGCCCGCCGCGCCGGTCCAGATCGGCGGAGCCTTGCCGTCGTACAGCTCGGCATCGAGCCGCGCGTGCTCGAGCTTGTAGAACGCGCCGTCGAAATCGACCGGGCCGTCGGAATGCCACAGCAGCTTGATCACCTTGATCGCCTCTTCGAAGCGGCTGACCGGCTTGTGGAAGTCGAAGCCGTAAGGGACTGTGTTCTCGAGCTCGCCCGAGCCGAGACCAAGGATGAAGCGGCCTTTGGACAAGTGGCTGATCGTGACCGCGCTTTGCGCCAGCAGCGAGGGGTGACGGCGGACGGTGTCGATCACCGTCGTCGCGATCGGCACGTTGTGCGTCAGCACCGCCGTCGCGGCCGCGACCGCCATCCCGTCCAGGTGGCGGTGCGGGCTGGGCGAGGCGATCGCGAGGTCGGTGAATTCGGGGGTCCAGATCGAATCCGGCCAGAAGCTGACCATGTGATCGGGCAGCCAGATCGAATGATAGCGCCCCGAATCGTACTGCGCCGCCATGTCGATGCCCAGCGGCAAGGTGGTGCGTAGGAATGCCGCCGGCTGCACTTTCATCGCGATCCCTCCGGTTGTTGTTTTGAGGGGTTCTGGCATATCGTCGCAGGGAGAGAGTTTCCCATTTGGGGATATGCCGATGCGCGACGCCGCCGACCTGATCCTGCCGCTGCTCGAAGGACTGGGCGAGGAGCCGCTATGGCGCACGTTCATCGCGCGCCTGCGCGAGCGGCTGGACGCGGATTACGCCAGCATCGTGTTCCGGCCGATTCCGGTCGGCCAGCCGCAGAGCCGGGTCGTGCACCTGTTTTCCGGGGCCGACTGGCCGCCGCTGCTGGCTGCGGCCTATCGCGACGGGGCGTACCTCGAAGACCCGCTACCCTATTTCAGCCTATCCGAGGGCCGCGTCTACCGGCTCGGCGAACTGCTGAGCGCGGGCGATCCGCGCCACGAGGACTACCGGGCCCGGATGCTCAGCCCGAGCGGGATGAACGTGCTGCGGATCGTGCGGGTCGAGGAGCGCGGCGGGATCAGCGCCTGGCTCACCGTCTCGCGCCGGGCGGGGGAGTTCGGTGCCGGGGCGGATGCGCTGCTGACCGAACTCGTCCCTTACTTGCGCGCCGCGATCGCCGCCGAAGTCGCAATCGAGCGCGAGCGGACCAGCGCGACGGTGGCGGGCGACGCCATCCGGCGGCTGAACTTCGGCTGGATTACGCTGGATGGCGAGGGCCGGATCCTCGATGCGGACAGCCACGGGGCCAGCCTGCTCGACGCCGGAGCGATCCTGCTGCGCGGCCGCGGGGGGCGGCTGGCGGCGCGTGAGCCCCAGGTGAACCGCGACATCGCCGAAGCCGTCCGCGACCTGGCGCAACGTCCGCGGGCGATCGTGCTGAGCCGCGAGCCGTGGCTCGACATGCTCCTGGTCCCCGCCAGCTTGCGCGTCGGCGCCGCCGGCCCCGCGCCGTCGCTCGTCGCTTATGTCCACTCCGACAGCTGGTCTTCGGCCGACCGCTGCGAGCAACTCGGCCAGCTGTTCGACCTGATCCCGTGCGAGGCGCGGCTGGCCCTGGCGCTGAGCCGCGGGATGTCGATCGCCGAGGCGGCGACGGAACTTGGCCTGACGATCGAATCGGCGCGGACGTACTCGAAGCGGATCTACGCCAAGACCGCGGCGCGGGGTCAGACGGACCTGGTCCGCTTCATCCACCGCAGCGTGCTGGCGATCGCGTGATTTGTTGAACACCTGTTCAGCAAAAGTGTTGACTTGCGGCCGGTGATCCACGAGCAGGCGGAAACGCCAAGGGAGAGAACCATGACCCAACCACTCGCCGGGAAAGTCGCGCTCGTCACCGGGGCCTCGTCGGGGATCGGCGAAGCGACCGCCATTGCGCTCGCTGCCGCCGGGGCCACCGTCGCCGTCGCCGCGCGCCGGGCCGATCGCCTGGCCGGGCTGGTTTCGCGCATCGAGGCCGCGGGCGGAACGGCCCTGGCGTTGACCGCCGACATGGCGATCGAAGCCCAAGCGGTGCAAGCGGTCGACGACACCGTCGCGAAGCTTGGCCGGATCGACATCCTGATCAACTCGGCGGGAATCATGCAGGCGGGCGGGATAGAGGGCGCGGACCTCGCCGAATACCGCCGCGTGGTGGAAATCAACCTGTTCGGCACAGTCTACACCAGCCAGGCGGCGATCCCGCACATGCTGGCCCAGGGCGGCGGCGACTTGGTCACGATCTCGTCGCTCGCCGGCAAGAAGGGCGGCCCGCAGACCAACGCCTATTCGGCGAGCAAGCACGCGGTCAACGCGATGACCGATGCGATGCGGCAGGAACTGGGCAACCGGAACATCCGGGTCTCGATCCTGATGCCCGGCGCTACCCAGACCGAAGTGGCGCAAGGCATCTCCGATCCCAACTGGCGCCAGGCCATCGCCGCGCACGTTTCCAAGGACGGCGCGGTGCAACCCAGCGAGATCGCCGATACCCTGGTGTTCATGCTGACGATGCCGCGCCACGTGAACATCGCGGAGATCACGGTGCGCCCCACGATCGATACGACGGCCTGAGCGCCGCTAGCTGACGGAGAGAACCAATGGCAGGACGGCTGCAAGACAAGGTTTGCATCATCACCGGCGCGGGCTCGGGCATGGGCAAGGCGATGGCCGAGATATTCACGCGCGAGGGCGCCAAACTGGTGCTCGCCGACATCAGCGGCAACCAGGATGCGGTTGCCAAGGCGGTCGGCAACGGCGCGATCGGAGTGCATTGCGACGTCTCGAACGAGGACGACGTCAAGGCGCTGGTCGCCGCCGCCGAGGCCGAGTTCGGCCGGCTCGACGTGTTGTGCAACAACGCCGGCTTCGGTGGTGGGATGGGCGTGCTGCACACGCAATCGACCGAATTGTGGGACAAAGTCCACAACACCAACATCCGCGGCGTGTTCTTCGGGATCAAGTACGGGGTGATGTCGATGCTCAAGACCGGCGGTGGGGCCATCGTCAACACGACCTCGGCCTCGGGCATCGTCGGGTGGAAGCACCACAGCGTCTACGGCTCGGCCAAGGCCGGGGTCAACCACCTGACCAAGACCGCCGCGCTCGACTACTCGGACAAGAACATCCGCATCAACGGGGTCGCGCCCGGCACGATGTGGACCGGCCTGGTCGAAGCCTCGAAGACCCACGACGCGCCACCCGAGGGCTTCCCGGTGCTAGCCGGCATCCCGATGGGCCGCTGGGGCCGCGCCGAGGACATCGCCAACGCCGCGCTGTTCCTGGCCAGCGACGAAGCCGCGTATATCACCGGAGTGATTCTGCCGGTCGACGGCGGCTACACGATCGGCTTTTCCGGCATGGGCGCCGAGCGCCCGGGCCTGGCCAGCGCCGCGCCCGAGGAATACGTCTGAGCGAACCACCGGCCTTTCGCGACGATCCGCGCGTCGGGTTGATCGCGGACAGCTTCGCGCGGCTGCTCGGGCGGCCGTTGGTCGCGACCCCTGGCGGGCGTGCCGGCGACGTGGCGGCAGCGCTGTGGACCGCGCCGCTGGCCATCGTCGCACACGGGACCGAGGTCGACCCACTGTTCTTCTTCGGCAACCGCGCGGCGCTGGCGAAGTTCGAGACGACGGTGGAGCAGTTCGTCGGCATGCCGTCGCGGCTGTCGGCGGAGGCTCCGCTGCGCGACGAGCGGGATGCGTTGCTGGAACGGGTGACGCGGGACGGGTTTATCGACGACTACGCGGGGATCAGGATCTCGGCGCGGGGCACGCGCTTTCCCATCCGCGCCGCGGCGGTATGGAACCTGATCGACGCTGGCGGCGCGCGCTGGGGGCAGGCGGCGGCGTTCGACGTCTAGGGCCGCGCGATCACCGAGCGAGGCTCAAGCCCGCAAGTCGGCCCACTCCGGATGCCGCCCGAACGCCGCGTCGACATAACTGCACTGCGGATCGATCCGGAACCCGTGCTCCTGTGCATCCGCGATCATCGCCTCGACCAGCCGGGCGGCGATGCCGCGCCCGCCGATCGCGGGCGGGACCAGGGTGTGCGTGGCGACGCGCACGTCGCCCCGCGCGAACCACGTCAGGCGGCCGAGCTCGTCGCTGTCCGCGACCCTGGCCTGGTATTCGCCCGCCGTGCCGCTGTCTTCATGGGTGATCGTGACGTCCGTCATACTGTCTCCTTGGGCCGCGATGTGGTGTCCTGCCAGCACGCTCGCAACCCTTCGCGGTACGTTGGATAGCGCGGGGCCCAGCCGAGCACGCGCCGCGCCTTGCCGTTCGCGACCCGGCGGTTCTCGGCATAGAACGCCCGCGCCATCGGGGAGAGCTGCGCCGCCTCGAGCGTCTGCAGCGGCGGCGGGACGAGGCCGAGCAGGCGGCTGGCTTCCTCGATCACCGCGTTCTGGTGGCACGGCAGATCGTCCGCGAGGTTGTACGCGCCGGCCGGGGCATCGAGCCCGGCGACCACGCCGGCGGCGATATCCTCGACATGGACCCGGCTGAACACCTGGCCGGGCAAGTCGATCCGGTGCGCCTTGCCCGCGCGAACCCGGTCGAGCGCGCTGCGGCCCTGATGGTTATCGCTGGCGGGGCCGTAGATCCCCGGCAGGCGGAACACCCTGGCCCCGCGCGCCAGCCACTGGGCATCGGCGTCGGCTCGCGCCGAGCGCCGCCCGCCGCCGGTCGGCGCGGTCTCGTCGACCCACGCTCCGCCCGTGTCGCCATAGACCCCGGTCGAGGACAGATAACCGAGCCAGCGCCCCGCCCCCGCGTCGCCATTCAGCGCGTCGCCATAGCGCTTCAGCACCGGGTCGGCCCCGTCGCCGCCGGGCGGGATCGAGGACAGGACGTGGCTGCAATCGGCCAGCGCCATCCGCACGGTGCCCTGATCATCGAACGACAGCGTGCCGTCGCGCCCGGTGGAGACGACATCCCAGCCGCGCTGCGTCAGCGTCCGGGCGATGAAGCCGGCGCTGTACCCCAGGCCGAAGATGAAGATGTGCGGCATAAGCGCTTTTCATAGCGTCCCCGCTGGCAATCGGAAGCGCGAGGTCTAGATAACCCACATGGACATCGCCAGCAGACCTTCCGCCCCGGCCGAGAACATCGCCATGCCCGACGCCGCCTCGCCGCCAAGCGCGCCGCTGGTCATCCGCCGCGAGGACTATCAGCCCCCAGCCTGGCTGGTGCCCGAAGTCGCCCTGGATTTCGCCCTGGGGGTGGACGAGACGCGGGTGATCTCGCGGCTGCAGGTGCGCCGCAACGGTGCCGTCTCCACGCTGCGGCTTAACGGCGACGGCATCGTCGCGCGCGCGGTCCATGTCGATGGCCAGGCGGTAAACGACTGGCGGATGGATGGGTCCGACTTGCTGATCGAGTTGCCGGGCGAGTCGCACGAGGTTTCGATCGAAACCGCGATCAACCCGTCGGGCAACAGCCAGTTGATGGGGCTTTATGCCTCGAACGGGATGCTGTGCACCCAGTGCGAGGCCGAGGGCTTCCGCCGGATCACCTTCTTCCCCGACCGGCCCGATGTGCTTTCGGTCTACCGGGTGCGGATGGAGGGCGATCGTGGCCAGTTCCCGATCCTGCTGTCGAACGGCAACTGCGAGGCGCGGGGCGACAGCGCCGACGGCCAGAACCACTGGGCCGAATGGCGCGATCCCTGGCCCAAGCCGTGCTACCTGTTCGCGCTCGTCGCGGGCGACCTGGTCGCGAACTCGGACAGCTTCACCACGATGAGCGGACGCGAGGTCGCGCTGAATATCTGGGTCCGCGCTGGTGACGAGGGCCGTACCGGACACGCCATGCGTTCGCTCCAGCACTCGATGAAGTGGGACGAGGAGACGTTCGGGCGCGAGTACGACCTCGATTTGTTCAACATCGTCGCCGTCGCCGATTTCAACATGGGCGCGATGGAGAACAAGGGCCTCAACGTCTTCAACACGCGGTACGTCCTGGCCGACCCGGAGACCGCCACCGACGGCGACTACGACGGCGTCGAAGGCGTCATCGGCCACGAGTTTTTCCACAACTGGTCGGGCAACCGCGTCACCTGCCGCGACTGGTTTCAGTTAAGCCTCAAAGAAGGTCTGACGGTATTTCGCGACCAAGAGTTTTCGCAAGATTTGTGCGGTGAAGCATCGGCCCGCGCTGTAAAAC
>JBDSOM010000043.1:0-14911 GCA_039914785.1 Novosphingobium sp. | reverse complement strand
GCTCGTCCTTTCCATTCTCGCCGGGGTCGAGCTCGCCAGCCTCGCGGCGCGATTCCCCGCCGCCACGGGCCTGGTGCGGGTCATGCCGAACCTGGCGGCGGCGATCGGCAAATCGCCGGTTGCGCTGTTCGCGCACGGGCTGGATGCAGCGGGGCAGGGCGCGGTCACGGCCCTGATGCGGCCGCTGGGCCTGCCCGAATGGCTCGCCGATGAAGCGCAGTTCGATCTGGTCACCGCGCTCGCGGGGTCGGGGCCGGCGTTCGTCTATCGCTTCATCGACGCGCTGGCCGCCGGTGCTGCGGCGCTCGGCTTGCCGCGCGAGCAGGCCGATCGGCTGGCGCTGGCCATGGTCGAGGGCGCGGCGGCGCTCGCGGCGGCATCGCCGGACGCGCCGGGCGAACTGGCGCGGCGGGTCGCCAGCCCCGGCGGCACGACCGAGGCTGGGCTCAGGGTGCTCGACGCCGATCGCGCCCTCGGCGGGCTGGCCGAAGCAACGCTGAAAGCGGCGGCGAACCGCAGCGCCGAACTGGCCAAAGCGGCACGATAGCGCCGGACCGGCGGTGCCCGCTCGGCCCACGGCCCGCCCGCTGAAACACTTTGACACAATTGCCCTGTCCGGTTTCGCTTGAATCATGTTAACGTCCCTCCGATATTGATCGGTGCCGCCCCCACTCTCGGGGGCGCAACAGGAGTTTTCGTCACAATGGCAAACTGGAACGACCCACAGCCCCGGACGGGCTTCGGCGCGTCCCCGAGCTTGAATGGCACCACCATCGGCGCAACCACCGATGCTGGCCTTCGTCGGCATATGCTGTCGATCTACAACTACATGGCTTCCGGCGTCATGCTCTCGGGCATCGTCGCGCTGCTGTTCGCGAATTCGGGCATGGCGGCCCAGGTGATGCAGACGCCGCTCAAGTGGCTGATCGTCCTGGCTCCGCTCGGCTTCGTATTCGGCATGAGCATGGGCGCCAACCGCATGAAGACGTCGACCCTGCAGGCGCTGTTCTGGGGCTTCTGCTTCGTGATGGGGCTGTCGATGTCGACGCTGCTGCTGGCGTTCACCGGGGCTTCGGTCGCAACGACGTTCTTCGCCACCGCAGGCGCATTCGCCGGTCTCAGCCTCGTGGGTTACACCACGAAGAAGGACCTGACCGCGATGGGCTCGTTCATGGCGATGGGCGTGGTCGGCTTGTTGATCGCGATGGTCATCAACATGATCTTCCCGATGCCGGGCCTTGCTGCAGCAATTCCGTTTATCGGCGTGCTGATCTTCGCTGGCCTCACCGCCTATGATACGCAGCGCTTGAAGAACGAGTACTACACGCTCGCCGGCACCGATTTCGCCGGGAAGGCCGTCGTGCTCGGGGCGCTCAGCCTGTATCTGGACTTCATCAACATGTTCCAGTTCCTGCTGAGCTTCATGGGCGACCGTCGCTAAAAAGCCGCACTGTTTGCTAACCATCATGCCCGGCGCGCATCCTTGCGCGCCGGGCATTTCCTTGCCAGCAACAAGGCGTTAAGGTGCACCCGAGCAGGGATGATAATGTCGGCACCGGCTGGCTCTGGTGCAATCACAACAAGAACGGGTTACGAAATGCGGGTCTCGGGTAATCGATTTTCGAACGTCTCCGTTGTCGGCGGGATCGCCGCCGCGCTCGGCGCGGTGCTGGTTGCCGGCTGCGGCGAGAAAAAGCCCGTCGCGGTAAACTTGCCGCCGCCCCCGATGCCCCAGGTCGCGATCCCGCCGCGGCCTTATCCGCCGGTCGGCGCCCCGGCCAGCATGCGGATCCCGGTGTTCGGCGTCGACGGCGTGCGCGAGACGGTCAATGCGCGGCTGACCCCCAACCAGACGCTGTGGAACTTCCGCTCGGCGTATAACGTCGCCGCGCTCAACTGCCTGCGCCCCGAGCACGGCGAGATCGTCGTCGGCTATCGCGCCTTCCTCAAGAAGCAGGCGCGGGTACTGACCGCGGCCAACCGCGGCGTCGATACCGAGTTCAAGGGCAAGTACGGCGCGCGCTTCATCGCGCCGCGCGAAGCCTACATGACCCAGGTGTACAATTATTTCGCCAACCCGGTGACCTTGCGGGCATTCTGCGACGCCAGCCTCGAAATGAGCCGTGCGGTCCAAGTGGTGCCGCCGGCAGACCTGCAGAGTTTCAGTGTGGTCGAACTGCCGAAGATCGAGTTGGTCTTCGAAGCGTTCTTCCGCGCTTATGATCAATACCGGATGGATGCGGCCAACTGGGATGCGAAGTACGCACCCCGGCCCACCACGGTCGGCGCGCCGGTTTCGTCCGCATCGGCCCCGGCGATCAACGCCTATTCCCCGACGATCGGCCCGAAGTAATCGCGCGCGCCGTTAATTTGCGCTTCCACGCGCGGCGGCCGTTCGCTAATGTCGGCGCTTCGGACGGTGTCCTGTACGGGGCGCTGATCGAGCTCGCACTGGAACGGGGCCGTAGCTCAGATGGGAGAGCGCGTCGTTCGCAATGACGAGGTCAGGGGTTCGATCCCCCTCGGCTCCACCAGTGCTTGGGGTTCGTAAATTGCCCCAAGGCGGCCTGAAAACGGCGGCTTTCTGCGCTCCCTTTTCATTCCGACAACCCTGATCCGGTCCAAGGGTGAACGCCGGTTATCGAAATTCACCGCTTTGAGCGCACCGGGAGCCATCTCCCTCACGCAGGTTCCTGCACACCACCCCATCCGCTCAGCCCGAGCTTGTCGAAGGCCGCGCGCGACATTTGCCCGAAAATCGGCTAGACACACTTTATGCATTTTCTCGATCAAGCAAAAATCTACATTCGCGCCGGCGCGGGCGGGCCCGGAGCTGTCGGCTTCCGCCGCGAGAAGTACGTCGAGTACGGCGGCCCCGACGGTGGCAACGGCGGCAAGGGCGGCGACATCATTTTCGAAGCGGTGCCCGGCCTCAACACGCTGATCGACTTTCGCTATACCCAGCACTTCAAGGCGCCGCGAGGCACCGGCGGGATGGGCCAGAACCGCACTGGCGCGCAAGGTCAGGACCTGGTGATCAAGGTGCCGATCGGCACCCAGGTGCTCCACGACGACCAGGAAACGGTATTGGCCGACCTGACCGAGGCAGGCCAGCGCATCACCCTGATCGAAGGCGGCCTGGGCGGGCGCGGCAACGCCAGCTACAAGACTTCGACCAACCGGGCCCCGCGCAATCACCAACCTGGGCTGGTCGCGGACGAGATGTACGTCTGGCTGCGCCTGAAACTGCTCGCCGACACGGGCCTCGTCGGTCTGCCCAACGCGGGCAAATCGACCTTCATCACCCAGATCGCCAATACCAAGGCCAAAGTCGGCGACTATCCGTTCACCACCTTGCGCCCGCAGCTTGGCGTCGTCCTCCACCGCAATCGCGAGTTCGTGCTGGCCGACATTCCCGGCCTGATCGCGGGCGCGGCCGAAGGGGCAGGGGTGGGCGACCGCTTTCTGGGCCATATCGAACGGTGCCGGGTGCTGATCCATCTGATCGACATTCACGGCACCGATCCCGCCGAGGCGCTGGAGATCATCGAGGATGAATTGGCGGCTTACGGCGGCGGGCTGGAGGACAAGCCCCGGCTGATCGCGCTCAACAAGATCGACCTCGTCGATGCCGAGCTGGTCAAAGCCTTCACCAAGGAGCTCAAGGCAGCGGGTGCCGAGCGGGTCTTCGCGATCTCGGGCGCGACCGGCAAGGGCATGGACAAGCTGCTCGATGCGGTGATCTCGTACTTGCCCTCGGCCACCACGACCGAACGCCCGGTGGGCGAGCGCGAGGAAGCCGACGACACGCCCTGGTCTCCTCTGTGATAAAGCCGCCGCTGTGACAAACGCGCCCCCGCGATAGTCTCGCCGCTGTGAAAAACCGGCCGTCCCGGGGTTGACCCGGGACCGCGGGCCGCTAGCGCGCACCGCGCCGGCAGCGGCTCCGGGTCAACCCCGGAACGACGAATCCGGTTCACGTCTCCTCGATCTCAAGCTAAGTCCCGCGCCCATGACGATCACCTGCCTTGCCGATCTCGCCGATCAGGCTGCCTGCCCCCGGCTGGTGGTCAAGGTCGGTTCGTCGCTGCTGGTCGGGCCCAATGGCCTCCGCCGCGCCTGGATTGAAGGACTGGTGGCCGAGATCGCCGCAGCCCGAAAGCGCGGACAGGACGTGATCGTGGTCTCCTCCGGCGCGATCGCGCTGGGCGCGGCGACCCTGGGCCTGACCAAGGGCGGGCGCGGCAGCCTCGCCGATGCCCAGGCCGCCGCCGCCGTGGGCCAGATCGCGTTGTCGGGGCTCTGGGCCGAACTGCTCGGCGCGCATGGGCTGACCGCGGCGCAACTGCTGCTGACGCTCGATGATCTCGAGGACCGTCGCCGTTACCTCAACGCCACCGCCACGCTGACCCGCCTGCTCGATGCCGGCGCGGTGCCGGTGATCAACGAGAACGACAGCGTCGCCACGCAGGAGATTCGCTTCGGCGACAACGATCGCCTCGCGGCGCGCGTCGCGCAGGCGGCTCGGGCGAGCGCGGTGCTGTTGCTGTCCGACGTCGATGGCCTCTACGACCGCAATCCCGCCGATCCGGCGGCGAAACTCCTTCAGGTGGTGACGGGCGTGACAGCGGAAATTCATGCGATGGCGACAGGCGAGTCCAATTCGGGGATGGGGTCGGGCGGCATGACCTCGAAGCTCCAGGCCGCAGAGATCGCCGAGCTGGCCGGGATTGCGCTGGTGATTGCCAACGGCACGCCCGACGCGCCGATCGCGCGGGTGACGGAGCAGGGCATCGGGACGCTGTTCCTCCCCAAGGACGTCAGGGGCCGCAAGGCCGCCGCGCGCAAGGCGTGGCTGGGCGGGCGGCTGCGGCTGAAAGGCGCGCTGGTGGTCGATGCCGGCGCGGCAAAGGCGCTCGCGGGCGGGAGCAGCCTGCTGGCAATGGGCATCACCGCCGTCGAAGGAACCTTCCAGCGCGGCGACGCGATCGCCATCCGCGATGGGGCCGGGGTTACGCTCGCCCACGGCCTGGCGGAATACGGCGCGGCCGAATGCACGACGCTCGTCGGCCGCCATTCGAGCGAACACGCCGACCTTCTTGGCTATGCGCCACGTTCGGCGATCGTCCACCGCGACCAGCTCGTCCTGCTGTGACCCCAGACCTATGACGATCGCGATTACCGGGGGAACCGGGTTTGTCGGGCAGTGCCTGCTCGACCATGCGGCGCAAGACGGAATTCCCGTCCAGGCGCTGGCGCGCAAGGTGCAGCCAGACCGCAGGGGCGTTTCGTGGTATGCAGGCGACCTGCTCAATCCCAGGGCGCTCGGGCGGATGATGCGCGGAACCGAAGCGGTGATCCACGTCGCGGGGGTGGTCAACGCAGGTCACCCGGCCGAATTCGAGGTCGGCAATGTCGCCGGCACGATGGCCGTGATCGAGGCGGCGCTCAAGGCCGGGGTTCCGCGCTTCGTGTTCGTGTCGTCGTTGTCCGCGCGGGAGCCGGGTCTGTCCGCCTATGGGGCATCGAAGGCGCGCGCCGAAAAGCTCGTCCGGGCGAGTGGCCTCGACTGGACGATCGTCCGCCCGCCCGCGATCTATGGCCCGCGCGACGACGGCATGTTCGAGCTGTTCCGTGCCGCCAAATGGGGGGTCGTGCCGATGCCCAAGGACGGGCGCGCCTCGATGATCCACGTTCAGGACTTGGCGCGGCTGCTGCTGGCGTTGATCCCTGGCGGCGAGGGCGTGACGCACAAGCTGTTCGAGCCCGACGATGGACGCACCGGCGGCTGGCCCCACCGTGAGCTGGCCGAGGCGATCGGCGAGGCGGTCGGACGGCGACCCAAGGTGCTGAGCCTCTCGCCCAAGGCGCTCGAATGGGCGGCGCGGGCGGACCAGGCGCTGCGCGGGGCGAAAGCCAAGCTCACGCTCGACCGCGCGGGCTACATGTCGCACCCCGACTGGTGCGTGACCGAAGGGCGTCGTCCGCCCGCCACCTTATGGCGGCCCAGGATCGATACGCGCTCCGGCTTGCGGGCGACCGCGCAATGGTATCGCGAGGCCGGCTGGCTCTGATCTGCGACAATTGGCCACCTTGATTGCGTTGCCTGGCGGCCGATCCTTATGGCGACGCCACGGTCACCAAGGCCTAGCGTGAAGCCTTTCGCCAGCAGATGATGGAACGCATGCGGGCCGGCGGCGGACCGGGTGGTCCGGGCGGCCAGTAACCCGACTGCAGCTCCTCCACGGACCGGGGAGGGGCTGCATAGCCTAGAATACCGGATCGTAGTCCGGCGGCAGGTCGCCCTCGGGCGTCAGCGGCACGTGGATGCCGCACTCGGTCTTGTCCCAGCCCTTCCAGCGGCCCGAACGGGCGTCTTCACCCGCTGCGACCTTGGTCGTGCAGGGCGAGCAGCCGATCGACGGATAGCCTTCGGCCACCAGCGGATGCGCGGGGAGGTCGTACTTCTCGATGTAGTGCGCCAGGTCTTCCGCGCTCCAGTCGGCGAGCGGGTTGATCTTGAGCCGCCCTTGGGCGTCGCTGCGGTCGATCTCGAAGCGCGGCAGGCCGGTCCGGGTCGAGGACTGGAAGCCCTTGCGCCCAGTGATCGTGGCGTCGTAGCCAGCGAGCGCCTTGGCCAGCGGGATCACCTTGCGGATCTCGCAGCAGCCGTCGGGATCGTAGGACCAGCGCAAGCCGCTCTCGTCCTTCTTGGCCAGATCGGCGGGATCGGGCGTCAGGTTGACGAGGTTGGTCAGCCCCAGCCGCTCCACCAGCAGGTCGCGGTAGGCGAGCGTCTCGGGGAAGTGCTTGCCGGTCTCGAGGAACAGCACCGGCGTGTTCGGCGCGACCCCGGCGATCAGGTGCAGCAGCACGACGCTTTCCGCGCCGAAGCTCGAGACGGTCGCGACATCGCCGGCCAGGCCGTCCTGCAGCAGGGTGCGCAGCATGTCCTTGGTGTTCGTGCCGCGGAACATGTGGTTCAGGCGCAGCGCGTCGGCCTCGGTAAACCGAGCTTGCGTATCGATGATATCCCGAACGCGGGATTCAGGCACTTTCAGCAGTTCCATGGCGTTTGGCCCAGATGGGTTGGCGGCCGTCGGTTGTCGCCTGGTAGACGTCCGGCCAACGATTGAAGGCATTCTCGGCATCGATCGCGTCGAGCGCGTGCTCGGGGGCGAAACTATCGAAGCCGCAACGGCGTAAATGGCCGAGCTGGTCGACGAAGACCGCCCCGACCGCGCGCAGTTCACCGGCATAGCCGGCCTCGCGCAGGATTCGCGCCGCGGAATAGCCGCGGCCGTCGCCGAACGAGGGGAAATTCACTTCCACCAGGCGCACGCGGTCCAGGAATGGCAGCAGCACCCGCGCGTCGTCGCCCGATTCCAGGCGGACGGCGGCGGCGTTGGTCTGCTCGCCAAAGCTTTCGGCGGTCACGGCCGGATCGGCGACGGGTTCGTCGGTCCGGAAACGGAATTGGGTCTCAACCATTGGCGACCTCCCCATTGGTAAGCTTCGGGGCATAGATCGCCTCCTTGAACGGGGCCATGCCGATCCGGCGGTACGTATCGAGAAAGCGCTCGCCGTCCTCACGCTTGGCCAGATAGACGTCGGTCGCTCTTTCGACCGCATCGACGACGCCGTCCTCGCTGAACCCCGGCCCGGTGATCTGGCCAAGCGAGGTGTCCGCGCCTTCCGATCCGCCGAGCGAAAGCTGGTAGTTCTCCACGCCCTTGCGGTCGACGCCGAGGATGCCGATGTGGCCGGCGTGGTGGTGGCCGCAGGCGTTGATGCAGCCCGAGATCTTGAGCTTGAGCTCACCGATCGTATCCAGCCGGTCTTGCGCCGCGAACCGCGCGGCGATTTTCTGCGCGACCGGGATTGAACGCGCATTGGCCAGGCTGCAATAGTCGAGCCCCGGGCAGGCGATGATGTCGCCGATCGTATCCAGGTTGGCGGTGCCGAGGTCGGCCGCGTCCAGCTGCTGCCACAGCGTATAAAGATCGGCCTTGCGGACGTGCGGCAGCACGATGTTCTGGGCGTGGGTCACGCGCAGTTCGTCGAACGCGTATTGCTTGGCCAGGTCGGCCATCAGGCGGATCTGGTCGCCGCTCGCGTCGCCCGGAATGCCCGCGACCGGCTTCAGGCTGATCGTGGCGATGGCATAGCCGGGCTGCTTGTGCGCGGCGGTGTTGTTCTTCACCCACAGCGCGAAGTCGGGATCGGACAAGTCGACCGTGTCCGCAGCCCCGGCCTCGAACGGCGGGTCGGCAAAGAACGGGATGATCCGCTCCAGCTCGGCGATCGGCGGCTCGATGCCCTGGGTCAGCAGGTGTGCGAACTCCTCGTCGACCTGGCGCGTGTATTCTTCCTTGCCCAGCTCGTGGACGAGGATCTTGATCCGCGCCTTGTACTTGTTGTCGCGCCGGCCGTAGCGGTTGTAGACCCGCAGGCAGGCCTCCGCATACGTGATCAGCTGGTCCAGCGGCACGAATGGATTGATCAGGGGGGCGATCATCGGAGTCCGGCCCATGCCGCCGCCGACGTAGAACGCGCAGCCGATCTCGCCCGCCCCATTTTCAGGATTCGGGTTCTTGACGATCTCGATGCCGATGTCGTGCAGGCGCATCGCCGCACGGTCGGTTTTCGAGGCGATCACCGCGATTTTGAATTTGCGCGGCAAGTGCAGGAATTCGGGGTGAAAGCTCGACCACTGGCGCAGCAGCTCGGCATACGGACGCGGATCGATCAGCTCGTCGGCGGCGGCGCCGGCGTACTGGTCGGAACTGATGTTGCGGATGCAGTTGCCGCTGGTCTGGATAGCGTGCATTTCCACGGTCGCGAGGTCGGCCAGGATGTCCGGCGCGTCCTCCAGCTTGATCCAGTTGTACTGGATGTTCTGGCGCGTGGTGAAGTGGCCATAGCCGCGATCGTACTTGTCGGCGATGTCGCCGAGCATCCGCATCTGGGCCGAGCTCAGCGTGCCGTAAGGCACCGCCACGCGCAGCATGTAGGCGTGAAGCTGGAGGTACAGCCCGTTCTGCAGGCGCAGCGGACGGAACTGCTCCTCGGCCAGCGTGCCGTCGATCCGGCGACGGGTCTGGTCGCGGAATTCCTCGACGCGGGTGTCGACCATTTCCTGGTCGTAGCTGTCGTACTTGTACATGTCAGATCACCCAGTTGAGGGCAGAAGGATCGGCCGGCTTGAGCGTGAGGTCGGGGCGCACCGTGGGGCCGAGCGCGCGGATGCGCTCCTTGATGTGGCCGGGACGGATGCCACCCCCATCCTTGGCGTCGGTCTGCTCTGCGTCAACCACGTAGGAGGAATTGACGTTGCGCGCGGCTTCCTCGCGGGCGAGGATCTCGTCGGCGTGCTCGCTGGCGTCGACCGCGTCGTCGACATGGAGCGACCAACCGCTGCCATCCCACCAGATGACCGCCCCGGTCTTCAGGTCATTCCCCGTCAGAATTTTCACTTGCCAACCCTCACTGCAAATTCTCCAGCGCCAATTCGCGCCAGTTCGAAATCTTGTTCGGCGGTAACCTCGCCGATGACGATCAGCGCCGGGCTTTTCACCTGCTCGCGCGATACCAGTCCCGGCAGCCCGGCCAGCGGCCCGCGCAGCACCCGCATATCGGGGCGCGTGGCGTTCTCGATAACGGCGATGGGCAGATCGGGCGCGAGGCCGTCGGCCATCAGCTTTTCGGCGATGGCTTCGGACGTGGCGACGCCCATGTAGATCACCAGCGTGCGGCCCTTGCCGGCGAGGCCGGACCAGTCCTGCTCGGTAAGGCCCTTACACTGGCCGGCGACGAACGTGACGATCGAAGCGCTGTCGCGGTGGGTGAGCGGGATCTGCGCGGCCGCGGCGGCACCGATCGCGGCGCTGATGCCGGGCACGACCTCGACCGGAACCCCGGCGGCGCGGCAAGCCTCGGCCTCTTCGCCGCCCCGCCCGAAGATGAACGGATCGCCGCCCTTGAGCCGCACGACGTCGTCGCCGCCCAGCGCGGTGCGGACCAGCAGCGCGTTGATATCATCTTGGCGCATCGTGTGGCGCGCGCGTTGCTTGGCGACCGACACCAGCAGCGCGGCCGGATGGGCCAGCGCCAGGATCGCCGGATCGACCAGCCCGTCATGCACGATCACCTTCGCCCGCGCGATCAGGCGCGCGGCGCGCACGGTCAGCAGGTCCGGGTCGCCGGGACCGGCGCCGACCAGATGAACCGTCCCGTATGGGTTGGGCCGTGGGCTGGGCGAATTTTCCATGATCGGCAGATGGCCATAAGCGCCAAAAGATACCAGCGAGATTGCGTTTTCGGGGAGGTAGGAGAGCTTTAGGTGGGGGGAGCAACGACCTTCAAACACCACGCCCCAACGCAGCCCAAACTTACATCCGTCACCGCGGGTCAAGCCCGGGGTGACGGGGAAGGACGAGGTCGGTTCAGCGCCCCCGCAACCCCTCGATCATCTCCCTGATCGCCTCCAGATCGCTCAACCCCACGTCGCGCTGGTTCGCGTTGGGCAGGGTGACCCCGTGTTCCTGGAACAGCTTCCACGTCCGCTTGAGCACGTCGGCGCGCACGTTGCCCAGGCCTTCTTCGGGGTCGTTGATCCAGATGCGGATCTCGTAAACCACGCCGAGCGGCGTGAACTCGGTAACCCAGGCGGTCGGCGCGGGGTCGGCCAGGACGCGGGTCGCGGCGCGGGCGGCTTGCAGCATCAGGCTTTCGGCGAGGTCCAGGTCGGTGGCGGGCGAGACCATCAGCGGCACCCGCACGCGCACGTCGCGGCTGGAGTAGGACCAGTTCTCGACCTGATTTATCATCAGGTTCTCGTTCGGGATCAGGTACTCCTTCTTGTCGCGCGTCGTCACCGACACCGCGCGCAGGCCGATCCTCTTGACCTGGCCGACGGTGTTCATAACCCCGTCGTTGACCGCGATGACGTCGCCCGGCTTGATCGAGCGGTCCATCAGCAGGATGATCCCGGCGATCAGGTTGCCGAAGGTCTTTTGCAAACCGAAGCCGACCGCGAGGCCGAACGCGCCCGAGAACACCGCCAGCGCGGTCAGGTCGATGCCGAGGATATCAACGCCGACGAAGAACGCGAGCAGCCAGATGCTGATCGACACGAGCTTCTCGCCGAGCACCTGCTGCCCCGGATCAAGCCGGGTGAGTCGCGCGAACGTCCGCCGGGCGAGCTTCGAGCCGAGCTGCGCGATGAGGATCATCGCCGCGATGACCACGATCGCGCTGAACGCGGAATAGAGCGATATCCGGTACTTGCCGACGTCGAACCCGATCAGGTCGAGCGTCGCACCGATCCGGACAAGCTGATCGGTGAAGGTCATTCGCCCTGGATTTCCGGGCGCATCGCGGCGAAACCGCGTTCCAGGTCGGCGATCAGGTCGGCTGGGTCTTCGAGGCCGATCGAGAGGCGCAAGCCGAACGTGTGCGCCGGGTCGATCCCGGCGGGGGGCCAGGCCGAGACAGTACGGATCGGGGCGGGATCGACCGGCACCACCAGGCTTTCGAACCCGCCGAACGAATAGCCGATGCCGAACAGCGTCAGCGCATCGACGAAGCGGGCGCGGGCGGCGGCCCCATCGCCGTTTTTCGGGTCGTTCTTGAGGATGAAGCTGAACAGGCCGCAGCCGCCGGTGAAGTCCCTGGCCCACAGCGCATGGCCGGGTGCGCCGGGCACCACCGGGTTGAGCACGGCGGCGACTTCATCGCGCGATGCCAGCCATTGCGATATGTGAAGTGCGCTTGAGGTTTCTTGTTCGAGCCGAATTCCCAGCGTCCTGAGGCCCCTGAGCATCAATGCCGCGTCATCGGGTGAAACGACCTGTCCGAGCGCCTGGGCGCGGCGGCGCAGCTTGCCGTACCATTCCTCGCCGGCGCTGGCGCTGCCCATCATCGCGTCGGAGTGGCCGCCGACGTGCTTGGTCAGTGACATGACCGAGATGTCGATGCCCGCCGCGTGCGCCTGGAAGCCGAGCGGGCTGGCCCAGGTGTTGTCGAAGATCGAGACGATCCCGCGCGCCCTGGCGATCGCGGCCATCGCCGGCACGTCCTGCATCTCCAGCGTCAGGCTGCCCGGCGCTTCGAGGAACACCGCGCGGGTGCGCTCGCAGATCGCCGCCTCGAACGCGGCCAGGTCGGTCGGCGCGAACAGCCGAGTCTCGATCCCGTATTCCTTGAGCAGCCCGCGCCCGAGCGCGCGGCTGGGATCATAGGCATTGTCGGTCATCAGCAGGACGTCGCCGGGCTTCAGCACCGTCAGGAAGGTCGCGGCGATGGCGGCGACACCCGAGGGGTAGAGCATCGTGCCGAACGCGCCGGGCTCAAGCCCGGTCAGCGCCTCGGCCAGCGCCCACTGCGTCGGCGAGCCACGGCGGCCATAGTAGAACCGCCCGTCCGCGTTGTGTTTCGGCCCCTCGGCCAGCGCCGCCATGGTCTCGTACAGATGCGTCGAGGCCCGCCACACCGGCGGGTTGACCACGGGCCAGGCGCCGGTTCGCCCACTGGTGACGAGACGGGTGGCGGGTGATTGCTTGTCGGGAAGAGTTTTGGCCATTGCGCCATGTCTAGCCCGGCAGTTTTCATTTTCCTACAGGCCACCGGGTGTGATCTATACTCGTCGATGACGAACCGCCGTTTCCCTTACCCGACCAGCCAGGCCTCGCGGGGTTACGCCGGGTTACACAAGGTCACACCGGGTGACGGAAAGTCACACCGGGTGACGGGTGGACCGGGAAGACCCCTGAACACCGTGTACTTCGTGCACTTCGTCAACTTCGCAAGGCGGCTGTGCGGGTCTGCAGGCAGCGAATCAGTCCGCGCCGACGGCCTTCGGGGTTGCCGAATCGGCACCCCATTCGCTCCAGCTGCCATCGTAAAGCGCCACGTCGTGCTTGCCGATAAGCTCCAGCCCGAGGGCGAGCACGCAAGCGGTCATCCCGCTGCCGCAGGTGGTGACGATCGGCTTGGACAGGTCCACGCCGGCCGCTTCGAACGCGGCGGTGATCCCGGCCTTGTCCTTGTAGGTGCCATCCGGGTTGAACAGCGCGGCGTAGTGGACGTTCAGCGATCCCGGGATGTGCCCGGCGGCGATGCCGGGCCGCGGATCGGCTTCGGCACCGGTGAACCGCGGCGCGCCGCGCGCATCGACGAGCTGTTCGGCGCGGCTGCCGATATTCGCCATCACTTCGGCTTGCGAACGCACGGTCTTGTCGTCGCGCCAGACGGTGAAATGGCGGTGGCGCAGCGATTGCCGGCCATTCGCGAGCGCGCGTCCTTCGGCCCGCCATTTGGCCAGGCCGCCGTCGAGCACCGCGACGGTGTGGGCGCCGAACATCTTGAGCATGTACCAGGCCCGTGCCGCGCTGTGGATCGCGCTGTCGTCGTACAGCACGATGCGGCTGCCGTCGCCGAGCCCGAGGGTCTGCATCCGGCTGGCGAACTTGGCGGGCGAGGGCAGGGTGTTGTCCACTGGGGCGGCCGTGTCGATCAGCTCGCCCAGGTCCATGAACACCGCTCCGGGAATGTGCGCGGCCGCGTACTCGGCGCTCGCATTCCGGCCGGTGTCGGCCATGTGGCGGCTCGCATCGACGATGCGCAGATCACTCGCGCCCATTTCCTGCGCGAGCCACTCGGTAGAAACGAGACTGTCCATGTCGCGCGCGGTCCTCCTTCGCTGCAGCGCAGCGGGACTACTCAGCCGCCTCGCTGCCGTCTAGCCGTGACTATGCCGGGCGCGCGAGTTCCCGCTGGGTGATGCTTGAATACAACCGTGGACCCAGATCCAGCCTGAACGGCTTGAGGGCGGCGCCGGGCGTTTGCGGTTCCTCACCGACGACGAAAGCGTGGTTGGTCGATACCGGGGGGCGGCCGTCGCGGAAGGCCAGCACGCGGAACCGGGCCAGCGGCACGAACAGCGTTGCCGCACCGCTGCGGATCGGGGTGATCGCGGCGAGGGGCAGGCGCAGTTCGCCGCTCATCGCCGCGCTCTCGCCGGGCTCCAGCCGGGGGATGCGGTGGTGCGGCTCCCCGTCGGCGGCGGTTTCGAGCAGGACTTTGGGCGGGATCGAAGCGTGCGCGCCGATCATGTCGCCCGACACCGCGAGCGGCCCGATTGCCTCGGTCCCGGTGTTGGTGACGGTCAGCTCGTACGTCAGCGCGGTGTTCATCAGCGTCGCGCTGAGCCGCCGTGCCGACAGCGCAACGGTGATGGCAGTGCCTGCTTTGGGCGCTGCAGGCGCGGGGGCGGGCGCGGCAGGTTCGGGCTGCGGAGTGGGGGGCGGCGCGGGTGGCACGTCCGTCAGCGACAATGCCGGTTCGGGAAGAGCGCTCGCAGGTTCCGCAAGAGCGCGGGCCGGTTCGGAAAGAGCGCGGGCGGGTGCCGGTTGCCGCCGGAGCGCGGCGGGCGGCGACGGTTCCGGAGCGGGCGGCGCGGAGGCTGCCGGCTCGTCGTAGTACGGCTCCGCTTCGGCCGGCTTGCGGCGGCGCAGGAGCCAGATCGCGGCGGCGGCGAACACCACCGCGGCGGCAGCCATCCACGGCCAGATTGGCGCGCCTTGCGCCGGCTCGGCAGGGGCAGGGCTCGCGGTCGCGACCGGCGCGGCCTCGCTGGGCAGCGGCAGCGCGGCCGGCGCGGGGCTTGGGGCCGAGGTGGGAACAGCGGCGGGGGCCAGCGGCGCGCTCGCTGCCGGGCGCTCGACCGGTCGCGGAGCAGCAGCGGTCGGGCGGGCGCGCGGGGCGGCCGAAGCGGTGGCGCGCGGAGACGGCGCGGCACTCGGCGGGGCGGCGGGGCTTGGCGCGATCACCGGCGGCGGCGGGGCGATCACGGGCGGAGCCGGAGCCGTGGCCGCGCTCGGCGGTAGCTGGAACGTGTTCACGTCGCCTG
>JBDSOM010000142.1:0-1501 GCA_039914785.1 Novosphingobium sp. | reverse complement strand
TCGGCGATGTGGCCGCCTTCGATCAGTACGAAGTTGGCGTCAGCATCGGCGTTGCTATCCTCGATGTAGTCGAGATCGAGTACCGGGGTGCCCTGGTGGATCCCGCAGGAGACCGCGGCGACCTTGCGGGTCAGCGGGTCCTCGGTGATCAGGCCCTTGGCGAGCAAGCCGTCGACGGCAAGGCGCAGCGCAACCCACGCGCCGGAGATCGCTGCGGTGCGGGTGCCGCCGTCGGCCTGGATCACGTCGCAATCGAGCACGATCTGGCGCTCACCGAGCTTCTTGAAATCGACCACCGCGCGCAGCGAGCGCCCGATCAACCGCTGGATTTCCTGGGTGCGGCCCGACTGCTTGCCCTTGGCGGCTTCGCGGCTGCCACGGGTGTGCGTAGCGCGCGGGAGCATCGAGTATTCGGCCGTTACCCAGCCTTCGCCCTTGCCGCGCATGAACGGCGGGACTTTTTCCTCGACACTGGCGGTGACCAGGACCTTGGTGTTGCCGAACGACACGAGCACCGAGCCTTCCGCGTGGATCGTAAAGCCCGTCTCGAACGAGAGGGCGCGCATTTCGTCAGGCGCACGGCCGGAAGGTCGCATGATATTTCCTTTGCTGAGTTGCCGGGCCTCTGGCGCAATGGGCTTGAGGCTGCAAGGGCAGTGGTTAAGTTAGGAATGCAATGTCCAGTCCTCCCATCACCGAACTGACGACCCGTACGCGCGAAATATTCCGTCTCGTGGTCGAAGGGTATCTGACCTCGGGGCAGCCCGTGGGCTCGAAGGCGCTGGCGGGCGGTGGCGGGTTGAACCTGTCGCCGGCTTCGATCCGCTCGGTGTTGCACGACCTCGAAGGCCTCGGCCTGCTCGCCGCGCCGCATACCAGCGCGGGGCGGATGCCGACCGAAGTGGGCCTGCGCCTGTTCGTCGACGGGATGATGCAAGTCGCCGAGCCGACCGCGCAGGAGCGCGCGGCGATCGAACGGCGGGTGTCCGAGCCCGGACCGATCGAGGCGGCGCTGGCCGCGACCAGCGCGGTGCTGTCCGACCTGTCGGCCTGCGCCGGGCTGGTTATGGTCCCACGCCGCGAGCCCCGCCTGCAGCAGCTCCAGCTCGTGCCGCTGGGCCCCGGCCGGGCGCTGGCAGTCATGGTGGGCGAGGATGGCGGCGTCGAAAACCGCGTCGTCGAACTGCCGATGATCGTTCGTCCCGGCGCGCTGGAGGAAGTGTCGAACTACATCAGCGCGCACTTGGGCGGGCGCACGCTGGCGGAAGCGGCGCGGGCGATGCGCGCCGATATCGCCTCGGGCCAGTCGGCGCTGGATTCCGCGAGCCGCGATCTGGTCGAGCGGGGCATCGCGGTATGGAGCGAGGATGCCGCGCGCCGCCCCGTGCTGATCGTGCGCGGCCAGGCCAACCTGCTCGACGAAATCGCGCTGGGCGATATCGAAAGGGTGCGCCAGCTGCTCGACGAACTCGAAAGCACCGAGGCCATCGCAGGGGTGCTC
>JBDSOM010000034.1:0-7038 GCA_039914785.1 Novosphingobium sp. | reverse complement strand
CGACGAGGAAGCCCGTGACGCCGTGGTCGATGAGCTCACGCATCGAGCCGCGGTTGCACGCGATGACGGGCGTGCCGCAGGCCATCGCCTCGATCACCGAGAGGCCGAACGGTTCGTCGAAGTTGATCAGGTGGAGCAGGGCGTAAGCCTCGCCGAGCGCAGAAATCCGCGCTTTTCCGCCAACGGTGCCGTGATAGATCACGGTGATGCCGTCCAGGTGGGGCAGGACTTCACGCTCGTGATAGCCCTGGTCCTGGATCAGTCCGTAGATATGGAGGCGGCGCCCGACGGCCTTAGCGACTTGGATCGCCTCACGCGTGCCTTTGTCGGGATGGATACGGCCGAAGTAGAGAAGGTCCTCATTACCCACTGAATTCAGGGGAAAATCCCGCACGACCAGGCCGTGGTGGATCGTCGCGGCATAGCGCAAGTCGGGGTGCCGGTCGGCCTCGCTGATCGCGACGTAGTGGATCCGGTCCTCGTAGGGCTTGTACATCGGCAGGATGCGGTCGGACGAGAAGCCGTGGATCGTCGTTACCATCGGGGTATCGACCAGCCCGGAGAAGGCATGGGCGGGAAAATCGGCCTGGTTGTGGATCAGGTCGAACTTGTGAGCTTGCCCAAAGACATGCGCCAAGTGCCTATATTCCCACACTTTCGCATCGATCGATGGGTCCTCGCTGTAAGCGGCCGGGACCACGCCGTCGAGCTTCCCCGCGGTCACGCTGTCGAGCGTGGCGAACAGCGTGACGTCCACGCCGCGGGCCACGAGAGCCTCGGTCAGCAGGCTGGTGACGAGCTCCCACGGCCCGTATTGGCGCGGCGGCGTGCGCCAGGCGATCGGGGCGAGCATGGCGATGCGCATCGGCTCAGGCATGCTCGAGCCGCCAGATTACGCCTTCGTTAGCACCCAATACGACGCCGTCTGGCTGCATGCGGACGGTCGAAAGCATCTTTTCGACGACTTTTGACCCTTCCGGGACGGAAACTTGCCGTTCCCGGCTGCCGAAGTTGAGCGCAACGAGCAGCCGCTCGTCGCCATCGCAGCGTTCGTACTGCAGCACCTCGTCCTCGGCGGGCAGCAGGGTCAGGTTGCCGACGGTGAGCGCGGAATGGAGTCGGCGCAACGCGAGCAGGCGGCGGGTGAGATTCAGCATCGATCCTTCGTCGTGGTCTTGCGCGGCGACGTTGCGGGTCCGCCAATCGTCGTTTAGCGGCAACCAGGGCTCGGCGCTGCCGAAGCCCGCGAACGGGTCGTCGGTCCAGGGCATCGGGGTGCGGGCGCCGTCGCGGCCCAGGCCGAGACCGGGCTGGCGCAAGTCCTGCGGGTCGCGGATGCGATCGGGCGGGATCGTTACTTTGCCGATGCCGAGCTCGTCGCCCTGATAGAGCGTCGGCGTCCCGCGCAAGGTCAGCAGCAGCATCGCCGCGACGCGGGCCTGGGCCTCGCCGATCCGCGCGGCGAGGCGCGGGGCGTCGTGGCTGCCGAGCACCCAGTTCGGCCAGCCGTCCGGCGGCAACGCGGCTTCATACGCGGCGATGATCGCGCCGATCGCGGCGGCGTCCCACGGCGCTTCGAGCAGCTGGAAGTTGAAGGGCAAGTGGACGCCCGGCGCCTCGGCCGTGCCGTAGTAAGTCATCAACTGGTCGAGCGGCAGGCAGATCTCGCCGACGAGCAGGCGTTCGCCGTAACCATCGGCCAACGCGCGGAAAGCTGCGGCGATCTCGTGGATCTCGGGCTGGTGGGCCGAGTGGTGCTGCAGCACCTTCAGCTTTTCGCCCATCTGCGGGGTGAAGGCGGGATTGAGCGGATTGTCACGCAAGTCCTCGGCTTTCGCGCAGTGCCACAGCACGTCGATGCGAAAGCCGTCGACGCCGCGGTCGAACCAAAAGCGCAGCACGTCGGTCATCGCCGCACGCACTTCGGGATTGCGCCAGTCGAGGTCGGCCTGCTCCTTCAGGAACGTGTGGAGATAATACTGCCCGGTCGCCGCATCGAACGCCCAGGCCGATCCGCCCATGTCGCTCGTCCAGTTGTTCGGCGGACGGCGTTCGCCATTGGTATCCGCAGCGGGATCGCGCCAGAAGTACCAGTCGCGCTTGGGATTGTCGCGCGACGAGCGGCTTTCGGCGAACCACGGATGCGCGGTCGAGCTGTGGTTCGGCACGAAGTCGAGCACCAGCTTGAGCCCGCGGCTGTGGACTTCGGCGAGCAGCGCATCGAACTCGGCCAGGTCGCCGAAGATCGCCGCGACATCGCAGTAGTCGGCCACATCGTAGCCGAAATCGGCCATCGGCGAGGGGAAGATCGGCGACAGCCAGATCGCGTCCACCCCCAGGCCGACGACGTAGTCCAGCCGCTCGCGGATTCCCGCGATATCGCCGATCCCGTCGCCGTTGCTGTCGCGGAACGAGCGCGGGTAGATCTGGTAGACCACCCCGGTTTCCCACCACGGCCGCTTGATGTGTGGCGCTGTCATTGCTCCGTCCATACCACGGGTAACGTGCGCCGGGGCCAAAAGGGTTCCGCGCGGCGGGGTGGTGGTTGGCGGGTCAGGGTCACCTCATCGCGAAGGCCCGCCGCCGCCGGCGCGCACTTCGGCCATCACTTCACCCAGCATCGCGCCCAGCGCCGCATCGGCGGCGATGATATCGGTGACGCGTTCGACGACTTGCTGGAAGCGCGGCTCGTTGGCGAGTTCGGCGCCCAGCTGGTCGGTCAGCAATTGTTCGACGATCGTGCGGCGCAAGCCGCGATCGTCGGCGCCGGCCCGCGCGGCGCGTTCACCGATCGGGCGCCGCGGGGCGGGGCGCTCGGCCCTGGCGGTGCGCTTGCCCGAAGCCGCCTGGGCCTGCGCGCGCTCGGCCAGCTTCTGGCGCAGCAGGACGACGAAGCGGTCGGCGGTGGAGAGGGCATCCATCGGCGGGGCTAGTGCCGCGTACCGCTGTCGTCCTTGAACCGCGACTGTTGCAGCAGCAAGTCGACCGCGCTGGTGGGCGCGTCTTCGATGGGGGCGTATTCCCCGTTGGCGGCTTCGGCGAGGGCTGGTTCGGCAGCGAGGGTTGGGTCGGCAGTATCAAGCCCATCGGGCAGTTCCGCGATCTGATCGAGGATCAGCTGCATGTCGGCATTGATCAGCGGGATCGCGGTGTTCCGCTCCATGCCGAGCGCCAGCAGCCGGCGGGCTTCCGCAAACCGATCGCTGGCCAGGTTCATCAGCCCTTCGGCGAGCAGGCGCAGCGGCTCGTCCTCGGGCAGGTTCACCAGCGGGGTCCACACCGCCACCGCATCGAGCGCGCGGCCCGAGGTCAGATCGAGGAACCCCAGCTGGAACCGCGCCAGGGCATATTCGGGCGCGATCTCCACCGCGCGCGCCATCGCCCGGCGGCCTTCGTCGTAGCGCTGCAGCCCGGCGAGCACCGAGCCCTGAAGGAAATGCAGCCGCGGATCGAGCGGCCACGCGGTCAGCAAACCGCCCAGCCGGACGAGCCCGCCGTCGTCGTCATGCCGCAACTGCGCCACCAGCGCATCGAGCGCATCGGCGGGGCATAGCAGTCCGTTCGCGTCGTCCATCTGCCCGTTCCCTACCCTTCCAGCCTAAATCTGCCCATATCGGATAAACGCTTGCGCAGTAAGGCGAGCGCGGCCTTGTGGAGCTGCGAGATCCGCCCTTTGCTCAAGCCCAGGATGCCGGCGATCTGATCGAACGGCACGCCTTCCAAATAATGGAGCCGGATGATCGCCCGGTCGCGCTCGGGCAAGCCGTCGAGGGTTTGGATCACCTGGTGGCTCGCCTGCTTCCAGGCGAGCGTTTCGTAAGCGCCGGCCGCCGGATCGCGCTCGTCGGCCAGGTACATCACCGAATCCTCGAGCATGATGCCCAGCGCCAGCTCGGCCGCGATCTCGCCGATCAGCTTGAGCTTGTCGCCGAGCGACCGGGGCTCGTCGCCTTGCTCGCGCAGCGAGTGCAGGCGTTCGCGCTCCATCCGCCGGCGCGTGGTGATCTGGTGGTTGACCTCGCTGTGCCTGCCGATGCCCTCGGCGATCGCGCCCGCGATCCGCCGGGTGGAGTAGTACCGGAACGGCACGCCGAGCTCGGGCTTGAAGCGGTCGATCGCCTCGAGCAAGCCGACGCTCGCGAGCTGGAGCAGCTCGGCGATTTCGAGCGATGTCGCCGCGTGATCGCGCTTGAACCGCCAGGCGATCCGCCGCGCCACCGGCATGAACCGCGAAAACAGCGCCTCCCGCGCTGCCGCGCCGCCGGCCTGGGCGTCCGCCCACAGCGCCAATTCCTCGGCGGGTATCGCGGGGTCGGCGATCATCGCGGTTTCTGCAGGAGCGCTCGCGGGGACGCTGGCGGGAGCGCCGGCCACTAATGGAAGCTGCCGATCAGTCCCTGGATGATCAGCGCCCACCCGTCGATCAGGACGAACATGAGGATCTTGAGCGGCAGCGAGATCGTCGCCGGGGGCACCATCAGCATCCCCAGCGACAGCAGGATCGCCGACACCACCAGATCGATCAGCAGGAACGGCAGCAGGATCACGAAGCCGATCGTGAACGCGACGCGCAGTTCGTTGAGCATGAACGCGGGGACGAGCTGCATCAGCCCCACTTCGGCGGCGGACGGGGGCATCGGCAACCGCGCGACGGTGTAGATCGTCTTGAGGTCGCTATCGTTCACCTGCCGCAGCATGAACCCGCGCAGCGGTAGCGCGCCCTGGTCCACCGCCTGTTCCACCGAGGCGCGGCCGGTCAGGAACGGTTGCACGCCCTGGGTGGCGACTTGTTCGAGCGTCTGGCCCATCGACAGCGCGGTGAGGAACAACGCCAGCGAGGTCAGCACCGCGTTCGGCGGGGTTTCGGGCATTCCCAGGGCGTGGCGGATCATTGAGAGCACGACCACGATCCGCAGGAACGAGGTCATGCAGATCATGATCGTCGGGAGCAGCGCCAGCAGCGCGAGGATCAGCGAAGTGCGCACCAGCGACGTGGATTCGGCCGTGAGGACGGTCCCCGCCGGGGAGGCGGCGAACGCCGGAGCCAGCGGGAGGGCGGCAGCCAGACCGGCGACCAGCGCCGTGGCGCGCCCGTTCAGCTTGCGCGCAATGTCGCTCACGCCGGGTCCTCGGGCGGGGCCGCCACTGCGACCAGCGTGGCCGAGCCGGGAGCGATCAGCGCGGCATAAGTGCGCCGGTCGATCTCGATCAACGACACGCTGCGCTGGGGGCCGAGGCTGTGCTGCTCGATCACGCGGATGCGGCGATCGGCGGGTGCCCGCAGCAGCCCGCCGCCCGGTCGCCCGCGCCACAGGCGGAAATGCCGGATCAGGCTGTAGTCCCGCCCCCGCCCGTGATGCCGGCCCAACCCGTAATGTCGACGCAGCAGGACGATCGCGACCGCGCCCAGCGCCAAGCACAGCAGCAGCGATCCGATCACCCGCCACGGCGAGATCGCGAGCCCCGTCCCGTCGCCGAGCGTACCGGCAAAAGCCGCCTGGGGGAGCGCGACGAGGGCCAGGCCCGGGACAAGGCGGAGCGCCGCGATCATCGCGAGCGGACGAGGATCTCGGTGACGCGGATGCCGAACTGATCGTCGACCGCGACGATCTCTCCGCGCGCCACCAGCGTTCCGTTCAGCGTCAGGTCGATCACGCCGTTCAGCGGGGTGTCCAGCCGGACGACTTCGCCGGAGCCGAGGCCGGCGAGTTCGTCGATCGTCATGCTGCCGCGCCCAAGCTGCGCCACGAGGTCGATCGTCAGCCCGCCAAGCACCGCCGGATCGAGCATTCGACCGAGCCGTTCGGCGGGATGGTCCTTTGGGGCACGCACGTCGCTTTTTTTGGCGGCTTCCCGCACGCCGACTGTTTCGTTCACGGTGGTTCCTAACTAGCGGTGAGCAGCAGTTGCCCGTCTTCGCGGACGAGCTTGGCGGTGCGGATTGCAGCGCCGGTCGTGACGGCGCGCAGCGGGATCGGCAGGCCGACCGGCTGATCGAGCACGATCGTCTCGCCCCGTTCGATCGCCTCGAACTCGAGCAGGCCGATCCGCACGCCGCCAAGCGCGACCGCGAAATCGACGGCAAGGCTGCCCACCGCTTCGCCGAGCGAGCGAGGGCGCGCCTCGCGCGGGTGCCACGCCGGGCATTGCTGTCGGCGCAGCGTCGCCATCAGCGCGGCGTCGATCGCGACCGCCAGGCTCGACGCGGGCGTTGCCCTGCCGAGCCTGAACACGATCGCCTTGCCGGGCCTCGCGGCGGGTTCCGGATCGGCGGGGCTGGCGGTGGCGGTGGTGGTGGTGGGAGTTGGGGCGGGAGCGCGGCTAGCGGCGGGAGCGGCGGGCCGCGCCACGCTCAGACTTGCCGCGAGGTCGCGCGCCAGGCACTCGCCCAGCGACGCCAGGAGGCGCTGGTCCTCGGCGGTCAGATTGGAGCCGGGCAAATTAGCGGCAGTCGGCGGGGGCTGCAGCTCGGTGCGCCCCCCGCCGCTGCCGATCGCATGGAGCGCGAGCATCTGCGCCACCGGATCGCCCCAGTCGAGCCAGACGCCCGGCCCGAAACGACGCCACCCGTGCCGCGCCGCCGGGCTGAGCGTGACGCTGGCGGGCGGTCCGGACTGTTGCCGGCCCACCGGCCGCGTGAACCACCGCGTCGACCACGCCGCGATGCGGGCGTCGATCGCCGCGAGCGCAGGGGCGGACACCAGCGCATCGTCCGGCAACCACTCGCTGATCGCGCCGGTGCGGGGGCCTGCATCGCGGCCTGAACCGGAGCCGGCACCGGAGCCTGCATCGGCGTCTGGACCTGAGGCGAACAACCGGGCCGTCACCCCTGGCCTCGGATGCCGAACAGCTGCTGGATCATCAGGCGGTTCAGCATATCGATGGCCTGGCCCTGGCTCATGGGAACGGCGTCATTGGTCCGGGCTCATTGGGGCTTGCCGCCCTTGCCGGCGGTGAGCCCGAAACCGGCGATCGCCTGGGCCAGGGTCTTGCCGTTGACGCCGGCCGGCAGGCTCAGCGCACGATCGCGGATGCGCT
>JBDSOM010000195.1:0-8108 GCA_039914785.1 Novosphingobium sp. | reverse complement strand
CGTTGACGATGTGGCGCGGCCAGCGGCCCGGCGCAAGAAGCACGACGTCGATCCGCAGATCGTCGCCGACCCCGGCATAGCGCGGCGCCAATGCCGCCGCGGCTGCGGCCACCCGGCGCAAGCGGCGTTCGTCGATCGCCAACGCGAGGTCGGCCGCGCTCCCCCGCCATTTGACCTCGATGAAGGCGACCGTCCGCCCGCGCCGGGCGACCAGGTCCACCTCCCCGCGCGGCGTCTTCAGCCGCTGGGCGACGATCCGCCAGCCCTTCAGCCGCAAATACCACGCAGCCAAAGTCTCCCCTCGCCGTCCCCTGCGTTCGGCGACCAGGCGCTTTCCCGTCATTTCAACTCGCCGTCATTTCAACTCGCCGTCATTTCAACTCGAGCGCCCGCGCATAAAGCGTCTTGCGGTCGAGCCCGGTCAGCTTCGCCACTTTGGCGGCGGCCTGCGATGCCTTCAGGTCGCCCAGTTCCTCGCGCAGCATGGCATCGACGTCGAACTCGCCCGGCGCGGCTTCGGGCGGCGGGCCGATCACCAGCACGATCTCGCCCTTGGGCGGGTGGGCTGAATAGTGCGCGGCGAGATCCTCAGGCGAGCCCGATCGGCATTCCTCGAACTTCTTGGTCAACTCGCGCGCCACCGCGACTTCGCGGCCCGGCAGGACCTCGCCGATCGCCGCCAGCGAAGCGCCGAGGCGGGGTGCGGTCTCGTAGAACACCAGCGTCGCCGGCACGCCGGCCAACTCGGCCAGCACGTCGCGCCGGGCCTTGTCCTTGTTCGGCAGGAACCCGGCGAACAGGAAGCGGTCGGTCGGCAGCCCCGCCAGGGTCAGCGCCAGGATCACCGCGCTCGCCCCCGGCAGGCTGGTCACCGCGATCCCCCGTTCGCGCGCGTCGCGAACCAGGCGAAAGCCCGGATCGGAGATCAGCGGGGTCCCGGCATCGCTCACCAGCGCGATCGGCTGCTCGGCCATCAAGGCCAGCAGATGCTCGCGCGTTTCGTCGCTGGCGTGATCGTCGTAGCGGATCATCCGCTTCTTTATTTCCAATTTATGCAGCAGCTTACCGGTCATCCGCGTGTCTTCGCAGGCGACCGCCGCCATTCCGCGCAGCGTCTCGATCGCGCGCAACGTGATATCGCCCAAGTTGCCAATCGGCGTTGCGACGATGTAGAGACCGGGTGACCAGGCTGAATCCATGCGGGATTTCATGGACCGGCATCACGGGAGCAGCAAGGCATGTTCGAAAGAGTTCCGGGCAAGGTATTGGCCAGCGGCCTAGTCAGCGGCATAAGTCGCCGCAAGATTCTGGCGGCCGCCGCGCTGGCGTTCCTCGCCGCGTGCAAGACCGTGCCCAGCGGCCATGCCCCCCCTCCCCCGCCGCCGGACCGGCCGAGGTCCAACCTCCCGACCGACACCCAGCGCCACCGCATCGCGCTGATCGTGCCGCTGTCCGGGCCCAACGGCGCGATCGGCCAGTCGATCGCCAACGCCGCGACGATGGCGGTGCTCGATACCAACGCCGACAACCTGCGGATCACCACGTACGACAGCGCCGCCGGCGTCCCCGCCGCCGCGCAACGCGCGATCGCCGACGGCAACAAGCTGATCCTCGGCCCGCTGATGGGCAGCGACACGCCCGTTGTCGCCGCAGCGGCGCGGGCCGCGCGGGTGCCGGTGATCTCGTTCTCGAACGACACCACCGTCGCCGGCCGCGACGTCTACATCATGGGCAACGTGCCCGAGCAATCGATCGCGCGCACGATCCGCTATGCCCGCGCGCAAGGGGCCAGGCGGTTCGGCGCGCTGATCCCCAGCGGCGAATATGGCGAGCGCGTTTCCGGCGCGGTGCTCGATGCCGTGCGCGGCAGCGGGGGAACGATGGTCGGCATGGAAAACTACGACCGCTCGGCCGCCGCGGTGGGCGCCGCCGCGCGCCGGCTCAACACGCGCGGGCCGTTCGACGCGGTGCTGATCGCCGACGGCGGGCGCATCGCCACCCAGGCCGCGCCGCTGCTGAGGCCCCGGGGCACGGGTCCGCGGATCCTCGGCACCGAGCTGTGGAGCGGCGAGGCCGCGCTGACTACCACGCCTGCGCTGCGCGGGGCATGGTTCTCGGCGGTCTCGGACGGGCGTTATCGTCAGTTCGCCGACAGCTACCGCTCGCGCTTCGGCAACCAGCCCTATCGCCTGGCGACGCTGGGCTACGATTCGATCCTGTTGACGTTGCGTATCGCGCGCGACTGGCGGCCGGGCACTGCACTGCCGACCGCCAAGCTGACCGACAGCGGCGGCTTCATCGGCCTCGACGGCGCGTTCCGCTTCGACCGCAGCGTGATCGAGCGCGCGTTCGAAGTCCGCGAAGTCCGCGCTGGCGGGATCACTGTCGTGAGCCAGGCTCCGGCGAAGTTCGCGGATTAGTTCCCCCCATTTACGGGAGGAACTGGCGATAACCCTGGTCGCGACCTTGCACCCTGAATCCACCGGGCCCTATAGCCGTGCCAATGTCCGACGACCTCTTCGACAAACTCCCCTCTAGCGCCGGCGAGGCCTACGACGGCTCGGCGATCGAGGTCCTGGAAGGCCTGGAGCCGGTTCGCCGCCGCCCCGGCATGTACATCGGCGGGATCGACGAGCGCGCGCTGCACCACCTGGCGGCCGAAGTGCTCGACAACGCGATGGACGAAGCCGTCGCGGGCCATGCCAACCGCATCGAGGTCGAGCTGGGCGAAGGCAACAAGCTGACGATCAGCGACAACGGCCGCGGCATCCCGGTCGACGAGCATCCCAAGTATCCCGGCAAGTCCGCACTCGAGGTCATCCTCTCGACGCTGCACTCGGGCGGTAAGTTCTCCGGCAAGGCTTATGCGACGTCGGGCGGTCTCCACGGCGTCGGCATCAGCGTCGTCAACGCGCTGTCGAGCCTGACCCGCGTCGAAGTCGCCCGCAACAAGGAGCTTTACGCGCAGGAGTTCTCGCGCGGGGAAACCCTCGGGCCGCTCCAGCACCTGGGCGGCACGCCCAACCGGCGCGGCACGACCGTCAGCTTCATCCCCGACACGCAGATCTTCGGCGAAGAGGCCAGGTTCAAGCCGCTGCGGCTGTTCAAGCTCGTGCGCTCGAAGGCCTACCTGTTCGCCGGGGTCGAGATCCGCTGGAAGTGCGCGGCCTCGTTGGCCGGCGACGAAGTGCCCGCCGAAGCCGTATTCCAGTTCCCCGGCGGCCTCGCCGATCACCTGACCGAACAGGTCGGCGAGCGCGAATGCGTGACCACCAAGTTCTTCTCGGGGTCGCAGGATTTCCCCGGGGCCGAGCAAGGCCGCGTCGAGTGGGCGATCGCCTGGCCGCTGTGGTCGGACGGCGCCTACAGCTACTACTGCAACACGATCCCGACCCCCGACGGCGGCACCCACGAGCAAGGCCTGCGCGCCGCGCTGACGAAAGGCATCCGCGCCTTCGCCGATCTGATCGGCCAGAAGAAGGCCAAGGACATCGCGCCCGAGGACATCGTCACCGGCAGCGAGGTCATGCTGTCGGTGTTCATCCGCGAACCCCAGTTCCAGAGCCAGACCAAGGACCGCCTGACCTCGCCGGAGGCCGCGCGGATGGTCGAGAATGCGGTGCGCGACCACTTCGACCACTTCCTCACCGACAACATGGAGCGCGGCAAGGCGCTGCTGAGCCACGTGATGGAGCGGATGGATGAGCGGCTGCGGCGCAAGGCCGAGCGCGAAATCAAGCGCAAGACCGCGACCAGCGCGAAGCGGCTGCGCCTGCCCGGCAAGCTCACCGATTGCACCGGCGAGGGCAAGGGCGAGACCGAGTTGTTCATCGTCGAGGGGGATTCGGCCGGCGGCTCGGCCAAGCAGGCGCGCGACCGCAAGACCCAGGCGATCCTGCCGATCCGCGGCAAAATCCTCAACGTCGCCAGCGCGACCACCGACAAGATCCGTGCGAACAGCGAAATCGCCGACCTCGCGCTCGCGCTGGGCTGCGGCATGCGCAAGGACTGCAACGCCGACAACTTGCGGTACGACCGGATCATCATCATGACCGACGCCGACGTCGACGGCGCGCATATCGCCACGCTCCTGATGACGTTCTTCTTCCAGGAAATGCCCGAGATCGTCCGGGGCGGGCACCTCTACCTCGCCCAGCCGCCGCTCTATCGCCTGACCGCGGGCACGCTGTCGGCCTACGCCCGCGACGACGCCCACCGCGCCGAACTGGAAGCCACCACCTTCAAGGGCAAGAAAGTCGACGTCGGCCGGTTCAAAGGCCTCGGCGAGATGAACCCGGGCCAGCTGCGCGAGACGACGATGAGCCCCGCCTCGCGCGGCCTGATCCGCATCACCCTGCCGCAGGAATACGAAGGCCGTGCGGCAGTGAAGGACCTCGTCGATCGCCTGATGGGTCGCAACCCAGAACACCGCTTCATGTTCATCCAGAACCGCGCAGGCGAACTCGATCCGGAGCTGATCGACGCCTGATCGCGATGAAACGTTTCCCACTGTCGATGAACTGTTGCAATACTCTATGGTGATGGTAGACATGGCGCGCGGTCCCCACCCCCCTTCGCTGATCCGGGCCGCCTGCTCATGGGAGAGTTGTCATGCGTCACGTCGCTACCCTCGCCGTCCTGTCACCCCTTGCCCTCCTTGCCGTTGGGTGCAGCCAGAAAAGTGAAGAGCCTTCCCACCAGACAATGTCCGATATCGCCGAGGCGCCGGCCTCGCGGTCGGAACTTGCCGCACCGGGGATCAACGTCACGGCCGCCCCCGGCGTCGCGTTCTCGTACCGGTACGCCTTCGTCGTGCCCGACAAGAAAATCTCCGCACTTCAGGAGCAACATGCCGCCGCTTGCGAAAAGCTCGGTCCGGCGCGGTGCCGGATCACCGGGATGCGCTACAGCCTGGGAGCGGCCGATCACGTCTCGGGCGAGCTCGAGTTCAAGCTCGCGCCAGACATCGCCCGCCAGTTCGGCAAGGACGGCATCGCCGCGGTCGAGCAGGCCGCGGGCAAGCTCGTCGACGCGCGGATCGACGGGCGCGACGTCGGCACCCAGATCACCGCCTCGCAGGGTCGCAGCGCCGCACTGCGGGCCGAACTCGCCCGCATCGAAGCCCAGCTCGCTTCCGGCCGGGCCAAGGACGAGGAACGCGCCGAGCTGCAGAGCCGCGCCGCATCGATCCGCGAGCAGCTGAGCGCCGAAGGCGCCACGCGCCAAGAGGGCCAGGAAGCGCTCGCCAACACCCCGATGGAATTCGCCTACGCCGGCGATGCGGGCTTCAGTTTCGGCAGCAACCCGTTCGCCGATGCTGGAGACACCGCCTGGGGCAGCTTCACGACGATGGTGTCGGTCGTCCTCCTGGTGGTCGGCGCCGGCCTGCCGTGGGTGCTTCTGCTCGCCGTGCTGCTGTTCGCCTGGCGCTCGCGGCCAGGCCGGTGGGTCAAATCGCGGATCCAGAGAACGAGGCCTGCGCCGGCCGAGCCTGCCTGACCGCACCAAGCGCGCCTTGCCCGCGTGGCGAGGCGCGCAGTCAGCCCGGATCTGCCCGCCGGCCGCGGAGCTGATCGATGCCTAAGCGCTTACCGCTGGCGATCCAGCCATGCGCGGAGTTTCGACAACGCGGCGTAGCAACACCATGAACAGGGCAACGAGGATCGCCGGCATGATCGGAACACCGACGGCCAGAGCCAGCGGCCGGGCAAAGGCGGGGGCGACGAAGGCGGCCGTGAAGATGGTTTTCTCCCAGGGCCGGAACCCCTGGACGGCCAGCCAGATCAAGGGAAACCCCAGCAGCACCATATCGTAGTCGAGCACGAACGGCGTCACCAGCAGCGCGCCAGCGAGCATCAGCGCGGCGAGCGGCAGGTCATACCGCCGGCCGTGGCTTGCCCAGGCAACGGCGCCGGTCACCGCCAGCGTCAGCCCCCCTTGCAGCGCAAAGGCCACCTCGCTCGGCGCGCCGAACAGGCGGGCGGCGGCGAACACGCTTTGCATCTTGGCATACCCCACCGCGCCATCGTCCATCGCGAGCTGCGCCGCGTTGCTCGCCGACAACCAGTCGCGCCAGACTTGCGGCCCGAACGCGACGGTCGCGATGAGCCCGAGCAGCGCCGCGGTGAGCACTGCCCCCGTCAGCACCCGCCATTCGCGGGTCAGCAGCAGGACGATGGGTACGAGGAGCCCGAACTGCGGCTTGATGACCGCAAGGCCGAACAGCGCGCCGGCGACCCACGGGCGGTCGCGCACGAGCAAGGCGCCCAGTCCGAGCAGCGCCGCCACGAGCAACGCCGTCTGGCCGTGGGTGATGGCGATCAGCACCGGCGGAAAGGCCGCGAACAGGACGATCGGCGGCGGGGCCATGCCCGTCCGCCTGAGCCACAGCCGCACCGCGAGCAGAAAGACCCCGCCGGTCGCCACCAGCCACCCCGCGAGCGCGGCGAAATAGCCTAGAAAACCCAGCGTCCAGCAGAACAACAGGAACGGTGGCGGATAGAAGAACGCGGTGTAGGCATCCTTCGGCGCGAAGAATGCGCGCTGGGCGGCGATATGCGCAGCGGCGTCATAGACGTTGGCAGGGGGGTGGGCGTGGAGCATCTGTCCCGCGGTCCAGAAGCTGAGGAAATCGGTGCCGAGCAGAAACCCGTTGCGGTCTACCCCGCCGTGCGACGTCGCGATCAGGAACCCCAGCGCGGCGAGATTGACCAGCGCGAACACCACGAGATAGCCCCGCGCCCGCGTCCGATCGAGCCAGCCCGCTTGCTGGAAAAAGTCCGTAACCCGCCGCAAATGATATCCGTTCGTCCTGAGCCTGTCGCAGCACACCGTACGGTTCTTCGGGCGCTGCGCCCAGCCTCAAGACGCCCGACGCCGGCCCGCCTCGTACGCGTTACAGATATGCCCGCTGATCGAAGTGCAGATAGCTGAGCTGGCTCTCCTTGATCCGCCACTGGCCGTCGGGACACTTCACATAGCGTTCGTGGTAGTGCCCATAACCGGTGTGGCCATACTCACCCACGGCGGCGCGGCGGTCTTCGGCCATTTCGACGCGGTCGTTCATCGCCCAGACGACGCTCGCGGCCTGGCCGTCAGCGTCGAACGCGACTTCGGGATTGTGGACCTGGTGCGCGGTCTTGGCGTGCTCGATCGAGCCCAGCACCGCCTTGATCGCGGCGTCGCGCCCGTCGATGCGGTAGCCGCCGGCAGGGCTGCTATCGAGTACCAGGTCCTCGGTGAAGCAATCCGCCCAGCCCGCCCAATCCTTGGTGTCCATGAGGCGGCAATAGCGCGCCTTGGTTTCGCAGATCGCCAGCCAGTCGGTGAAGTTCGCGGTCATTTCCAGGTCCTCTCGTTCTTTTGCCGCATGGTGCCAGCTTGTGCCGCCCCGCGACAAGCCCGCATCGCTTCGCCCCGGCGATTGCACTTGCTCCGTTGCAGCGCACAATTTAACTGCCTGCCCGAGCCACAAGACAGGACCGATCGATGCAGCGTTTCGAAGGCACCAGCAATTACGTCGCCACCGACGACCTCAAGGTAGCGGTCAACGCCGCGGTGCTGCTGCGCCGCCCGTTGCTGGTCAAGGGCGAGCCCGGCACCGGCAAGACCGTCCTGGCGCACGAAATATCCAAGGCGGTCGGCGCGCCGCTCATCGAATGGAACGTGAAGTCGACCACCAAGGCCCAGCAGGGCCTGTACGAATACGATGCGGTCGCGCGGCTGCGTGATGGGCAACTCGGCGACGAGCGGGTCCACGATATTTCGAACTACATCCGCCGCGGCAAGCTGTGGGATGCCTTTACCGCGCCGCAGCTGCCCGTGCTGCTGATCGACGAAATCGACAAGGCCGACATCGAGTTCCCCAACGATCTCCTCCAGGAGCTCGATCGGATGAGCTTCGACGTCTATGAGACCGGCGAGCGGATCGCGGCAAAGGAACGCCCGATCGTGGTCATCACCTCGAACAACGAGAAGGAACTGCCCGACGCGTTCCTGCGCCGCTGCTTCTTCCACTAAATCAAGTTCCCCGATGCGGACACGATGAAGAGCATCGTCGATGTCCATTTCCCCGGCCTCAAGAAGGAACTGCTGAGCGCAGCCATGAA
>JBDSOM010000025.1:0-11274 GCA_039914785.1 Novosphingobium sp. | reverse complement strand
TACGCGCGGCGGAGCCTTCGATGGCGACCAGCGGCACGAGCCCTTCTTGCGGCACCGGATCGCCGCTGCAGTGGGTATCCAGGCCGGGATGGCGGGTCTCGTGCAGGTCCTGCCCGTGGTCCGAGGTGTAGATCAGGGTCGCGTGCGAGAAGTCGCCATCGGCGAGCAGCCGATCGAAGAAGGCCCCGACGCTCCATAGCAGCACGTTCCGGTAAGCGTTGCGGTAGCGGACCCAGTCTGCCGCGGTCCCGCCAAATCCGCTGCGGTCACCGGTGTCGCTGATATTCTCATGCTGTCCGCGCGGCAGGGTTGGCGTGTAACGCATGAAGGCATCGGGATATTTGTCGTGCACCGGAAAGTGCGCCCCGACTTTGTTGACGATGACGAAATCTGCGGTGTCATTGGCGAGCATCGCGATCAGGCGGTCGGCCGCGGCCATGTCCCGGTCTCGTATCGCAACGTCGCCGAACTGCACGAAATCGTCGATCCATTTCGTTTCCGCCGTAGTCATGAGGTTTTGGAGCCCGCCGCCCGTGCGCTGTCCGTCGATGTACGTGGTCCGCAGCCTGGCCCGCTTCGCGTATTCCCAGATCGACGGCATCGACTTGTTGATGCGGCGATAGTCCGTCCGGGTGCCGCCGTACCGCAGCGTCAGGTTCGAGCCGACACTGCAGTTCGTCACCGCGGCGGCGAGGCCGTAGTTGTAGACAGCGATGCCGGGGCGCACGG
Organism: Novosphingobium sp.; assembly: GCA_039914785.1. Taxonomy (GTDB): domain Bacteria; phylum Pseudomonadota; class Alphaproteobacteria; order Sphingomonadales; family Sphingomonadaceae; genus Novosphingobium. Next base: position 10,545 of record JBDSOM010000025.1, on the reverse strand, counting down.
CGGCAAGACCGCTGTGTACGCCGCTCCGTGCGTTCACGTCGAGATACTGTCCGGCAATGCTCTCATCGATGATCAGGACGATGTCCCGCCGCGGCCTTCCGCTGCGCGGCGTCAGCTTGACCGTTTGGCGAACCGGAGCAGGGTCGTTGCCAAGTTCGTAAAAATAGAGGCCCGCGTATGCCAGTGGCGGGAAGGGACTGGGAAGACCCTGCGCGCCTTCACCCCCGCGGGCGAAGAGGATTGCGGAGAGCAAGGCCGTGCCGATCAGCGGGGCAGCGGGGGCGAGTGCCCACTTGGGCGGCTTAAGCCGGGGCGGGGCCACGATCGCCCCGAACAGGAGCAGGGAGATGCCTATGCCGCCGAGGATCGCGCTGGCATGCTGACTGAGCGCCTCGTCCACGAACCCGGCCGAGTTGAACAAGTTGATGAAGGCATCATAGCTTAGCTGTTCGCGGGTGATCCGCTCGTACGCGGTCAGCGAGAGAGCGGACACGGCAAGCAGCAAGGCATATGTACCGCGCAAGATCGTGCTGCGTACGTAAGCGGCCAGGACCAGGCACAGGGCAAGACACGCGAAGATGCCGAAATAGAGGAGCAGGCCGATCGAGAGGCCGAGCGACCCAATTCTGTCGGCCGCCGCCTGGTAACCAGCGGCGACGCTGACAAGCACGAGCAGTGCCTTGATCGGGACTTTCATGCCGGAGGCCTGCTGTTCGGCCGGCCGGCGAAGCAAGGGGATGGGACCTCGTGCCCCCTACGCCAGCCCATCGTCTACTCCCGCCCGTCCCCACACCCCACTAGCGGCGGTCGCATAAAGAACAGTTAAGGGCCGTTATTCAAGTCTGGATTACGTTGCGGGCCGATACCGCCTCGATCCTGCTCTAGTGCGCGGATGCTCGAACGCTACCGCCGCTGCGAGCAGGGATCACGTACGCCGGCCCGCCTTCGATGTCGTGGACCGAAGAGATACCCATGCACGGCGCGGCCGCCCGGCAGCGGGCTATGCTCAACCGATAGACTTCGCTTCGGTTGCGCGGTGCGCCACCATCAGGGCAGGCCGCGACGGGCGAGCGCGATTCCGGCAAGGTTCTTCGATCGAGGCACATGCCGCAAGCGAACGCGGGGAATGGCCGCGGCGGCGGTTTGATAAGCGGTGAGGTAGGGCTGAAGGTGGGGACTGCGGCAGCGCCAGCGGCCCCGCGCCTGTTCCACCACGACCATGGAATCGCCGACGAAGATTGCGTCGGCTACCCTGGCAGCCACGGCGAGTTCGACCGCAAACAGCAGTGCCGTCCATTCGGCCTCGTTGTTGTCTCCGCTTCCGATGTCGTCGCGAAAGTGCGCCTCACCGCGGCTGACGACCGCCACTTCCATCGGCCCAGGATTGGGTCGACAACCGCCGTCGAAGAAGAATGTACTACATGTGTCGGAATCGTGCCGGGTCATTCGACCGTCGCCATAACGGATCGGCGCATGATTCACCGCACTAAACGCGGCGGCGGCCAGCGCAGTCTGGCTACTGCAGTCCACGGAGGGTACCCGGCTGCGAGTAGAGGGTTGCGGGAAAGGTACGAGATGAGTTCACTTCAACACAGGGTCGGGCGCATTGGGGTGTGGTCGCTGGAGCTTCGCTTCGGTGACCGGGGCGAGGCGGCTGCCGCCGCGGCCGAGCTCGACGAGCTCGGGTTCGGCGCGCTGTGGGTTCCGGGCGGCATCGGGGGCGACATTACCGGTGATGTCGCGCACCTGCTGGCGGCGACCAAGCGGTGTACGGTCGCGACTGGGGTGCTCAACATCTGGAAGCACGAGCCTGCGGAAATCGCGGCATGGTGGAAAGATTTGGCCGAGGAGCAGCGCGACCGGGTGCTCCTGGGTCTGGGTGTCAGCCACGTCCACATCGTCGGGCAGCCGTTCAAGCCGCTCGCGTCGATGCGGGACTATCTCGATCGCCTGACCGGCGACGGCGTAAGCCCGGACGCGCTGTGCCTTGCCGCGCTTGGTCCGAAGATGCTGGAACTCGCGCGGGATCGAACGGCGGGTGCCCATCCTTATCTGGTCACCCCCGAACACACCGCACAGGCCCGCAGCATCGTCGGTCCGGACCGTCTGGTCGCTCCCGAGCAGGGGGTGGCGCTGCATCCCGACCGAGGTCAGGCGCGCGCGCTCGCCCGTGCCGCTTTGGCGAGTTACGCCAGCTATCCGAACTATCGCAACAACTGGCAGCGGCTCGGCTTCGACGATGCGGAAATCGACGGCCTGAGTGACCGGCTGGTCGATGAGTTGTTCGCGTGCGGGCCGATCGAGGTGATCGAAGCCCGCGTTCAAGAACATTTCGCCGCGGGGGCGGATCATGTTTGCCTGCAAGTGATCACCGGCCAGGGGGTAAACGTCGTCGCCGCTCGGCCGGCTTGGCGAGAATTGGCTGCTGCGCTTATTCCATAGCGGGCGGCATCGATGGATCGGGCTGTCGACCGCCAGGGGTCACAGCGCGATCGTTTGCGCCCGTTCGGCGCTTCTCAGCCCGGCATCGAGCACGTCCATCACGGCTATCGCTTCGCTGGCTGGGACCGGATTGGGTCCTTCGCCGCGGATGGCCGCAGCCAGTTCGCGCCAAAAAGTCGGATAGTCGCCCGCTTCGTTGGAAATCGATCGTTGGCCAGCTGGATCGCCAGCGGCGGTGAACACGCCTTCGGTGGGATCGCGACCCCAGCCGGATCCCCCAGGCAGCGCGCCGGCGACGGTCGCGACTTCCTGGAGGTCCAGTCCATGCTTGATCCAGCTGCCGCCCGTCCCGTGAACCGCGAAGCGCAAGCCGTGATCGGCAGCAAGCTTGCTCGAATGCAGGATCACCTGCAGCCCTTCATAGCCCAGCACGGCATGCAAGAAGTCGGATGCGGGAGCCTCTTCGCGCAAGGTGGCTAGCTGCAGGCTGATGGATCGCGGTTTGCCGAACAGGCATAAGGCCTGGTCGATCAGGTGTGGGCCCAGATCCATCCACGATCCACCCGCGCGCGCCTCTTTCCAGACGGCAGCGGGAACTGGGCGCCACCGGTCGAAGTGGCTTTCGAACTGAACGATCCGTCCTAACAGTCCATCGTCGATCACGCGCCGCAGTGTAAGGAAATCGGCATCCCGCCGACGATTATGCAAAACCGTGAGGACGCGGCCGGCGCGCTCCGCCTCGGTCGCGATGGCGTGGGCGTCGCCCAACGTCGTGGCGAAGGGCTTGTCGACGAGAACATGCTTGCCCGCGCGCAAGGCGGCGATGGCATGAGCTGCATGAAGCTCGTCCGGACTGGAGACGCACACCAGGTCGATGCCCGGCTCGGCCAACAGGGCCGCGACGTCGGAGACTACGGTCATATCCGGCAAATCCGCCCGCACTTTCGCGGCATCGCGAGACACCACGGCGCGCAAGCGCATGCCCGGCGTCGTCAGGATATAAGGCGCATGAAACGCCCGTCCGCCAAGGCCGTAGCCGATCAATCCAACACCGATGTCCTGCATGCATTCTCCGGAAAGCGAGAGCGGCGATGCTACACGCGGAACCGCGCCATCGTCCACGCCTCGACGCCAGCTTTAACGATCGGGACGCGGACTGCATATCAAGGATAGTGTACGGCGCGAGGACGGTTGAGGCGGGGCGCTCGCTCACGCCTCTTTAAAGCGTCAGGCAAGGCGATGGCGCTGACCACGGTTTGCTACAACGTTGACCGGGCTAGTCGGCCGCTAAGTTCAGGCTAAATATCCCTCTCGGCCGGGTTCAGCACCCCTCGTTCCGCCGCGTTCATCCGCGCCTCGAATTCCCCGGCCATATTATTCAGGGCAAGGGCCGTGCGATCGTCGGCTCCTCTTGCGAGCCGGCGACACCGTTCGGCCTGATTCTTGAGATCATTCATGCTGTCCACATGAAGGTAAGCCCTTGATCGTCCTACGGTTCCGTCGTGAGCGAGATTAGAATCTCGCGGGCCATCCGGCGCCTTGGCTTTGTGGCCGGGGAGGAACTGCATCTCCTCCCCGGGTCGCATGAAGCAGGTAAGGTCAGGCTGCCCCGGCGAGCGGCCGGGTAAATTCCTGGGGCCCGGTCACGTCCACCGGAACGCCGCGCTTTCGCCGTCTGGCGAGCCATTCGCCCAGCGTCTGTGCCGCAGTGTGATCCATGCCCTTGAGCGCGCCGAGATCGAGCCGGACGGTCCGACTGTCGGGCAGGGATTCCAGCACCGCGTTCAGGCGCGTGAGGCTAAGGAAAGTCGCCGTACCGCGTAGTGCGACGTGCGTCACATCGCCATCGTGCTCTTGACCGACGCGAAGCTTGAGGCTGCGCCAGTGCGGAATGAGTTCGACCAACGACAAGGCGAGGCCCACGAGGACGCCCGTCAGCAGATCGACCGTCACGACGAGCACGAACGTCACCGCCCAGATCAAGGCTGGCAGGCGGCCGTGGACGTGCAGGAGATGCCGCACGTGTTCGAGCGAGACCAGCCGCCAACCGGTGACGACCAGGACGCCACCAAGCGCGGCCATCGGAATCTCACGCAGCAGCCAAGGGAGCAGAGCGACGAACCCGAGAATCCAGGCCCCGTGGAGGATCGTCGATAGCCGCGTCTGCGCGCCGGCCTGGACGTTGGCCGAACTGCGCACGATCACGCCGGTCATCGGCAGTCCGCCGAGGCCGCCGCAGAGCAGGTTGCCGATGCCCTGCGCGCGCAATTCCTTGTTGTAGTCGGTGCGGACGCCGTCATGCATGCGGTCTACCGCGGCGGCGGAGAGCAGGGTTTCGGCACTGGCGATGAAAGCGACCGCAACCGCCGCGAGCAGCACGGCGGGTTGCAGCAAGATCGCCAGGAATCCATCGCCGGGGACCTTGAAGGCGGTCGAAATCGATTCCGGCACGGTAACCCGTGCGACGTCCAGGCCGAATCCGTAGGCGATGAGCGTCGCCGCCATTACGCCGAGCAGCGCGCCGGGGACGAGTTTCATCGAGGCGGGACGGATTTTCTCCCAGCCGAGCATGACGCCGATCGTGAGTACGCCGATCGCCAGCGCCACTTCGGTCGCGCGCAGACTGAACGGCGAAAGGCCCAGCACCCGGGTGGGCATCGCCGCGAGGTTCTCGAGACCGCTCGGCAGCGGCGACGCGTCGAACAGGGTGTGGAACTGGCCGACCACGATCAGCGCGCCGATCCCGGCCAGCATGCCGTGGACGACCGCGGGCGAAATCGAGCGGAACAGCCCGCCGAGCTTCAAGGCGCCGGCGATCAGCTGGAGCAGGCCCGCGAACACGAGCATCGGCCCGAGCGCAGCGAGGCCATTGGCGCGGACGAATTCAAAGACGATAACGGCGAGACCCGCCGCCGGCCCGCTGACCTGCAGCGGAGATCCGGCGAAGAAGCCGACGACGAGGCCGCCGACAATCCCGGTGACGAGGCCCATTTCCGGAGGCACGCCCGACGCGACCGCGATCCCCATGCACAGCGGCATGGCGACGAGAAAGACCACGATCGAGGCCGTGAAGTCGCTCGCGAAATGCGCGAACGGCCCGGTTCGGGGCTTGGCTGTGGTCATTCTGCGGCCTCGGCGAAATCGGTGGAGGCCCATACGCGGCGCTGGGCAGGCAAGGCTACGGGCAGTGGGCAATCTTCGCGCAAGGGCACGAACTGGCCGGTTTCGCCGTCGAGGCCGAGCACCTGGCCGGCATTGATGTCCACGAACCAGCCGTGCAGCGCCATCTCGCCCTGGGCGACCGCCGCGGCGACGGATGGGTGGGTGCGCAAGTGGGCCAGCTGGGCGAGGATGTTTTCAAGGCTCAAGGCGCGAACCCGCTCGCCCCCTTCAAGGTCCGGGCAGCAGCTATCGACCACGTGCGTGGCGGCGGCCCCGTGGCGCAGCCAGGCCGCGACATTGGGCATGCCGTCCAACAGGCTGGGGTCGGCGAGCGCTTTCATCGCGCCGCAGTCCGAATGGCCGCACACGATGATGTCGCGCACGCCGAGCGCGGCGACGGCGTATTCCACAGTCGAGGAGACGCCGCCGTTCATGTTGGCATAAGGCGGGACGATGTTGCCAGCATTGCGGCAGACGAACAGCTCTCCGGGCTGGGCCTGGAGGATATGCTCGGGGACGATCCGCGAGTCCGCGCACGAGATCATCAGGGCTTTGGGGGCCTGGCCCTGGCTGGATAGCTTCGCGAAGAGTTCGCCGCTGCTGGGGAAGATGGTCTTCTCGAATCCGAAGACCCGGCCGATCAGTTCATTCACGGTGGTTCGCCTTGTTCAGCTTGAGCGGCGAGGGAGCCGCATCACAACTGAGACTAAGCGGGCGATTTTTCCCGAATCGGTATGACATGTAATGAAATGTTGCAGTGCGACATAATCGGCTTAACCGGGCGTGCGAGACAGCCGTATCGTCACGCGCAGGCCGCCGCCGGGCTTGTTCGCAAGGAGCAGTTGGCCGCCTTCGGCCTTCACGACGCTATCGACGATCGGCAAGCCCAGGCCCATGCCCTTGGTGTTGCGGGTCCTGGCATTGTCGAGCCTGACGAACGGATGCAGCACGTCGGCCAGCCTGTCTTCGGGGATGCCCGGGCCGTCGTCCTCGACCACGATCTCGACGGCATCGCTGTGTTCGGCGATGCTCAGCCGTGCGTGGCCGGCATACGCCAAGCCGTTTTCGACCAGGTTGGACAAAGCGCGGCGGATGGCCACCGGCCGGGTGAATATCTCGAGATGCGGAGGCCCTTTGTAGCTAGCCTTGCCACCGGAATCGCGGACGTTGTTGATCAGCGTCTGAGCGGTCACCGCGATGTCGATGCGTTCGAGCGGCGCATTGTCGCGGCCGGATTCGACGTATGTTTGCAGCGACACGAGCAAGTCGCGCATCTCGTCGATGTCCTGCGCGATTCCGTGCCGCAGTTGCGGATCCATCCCCGCGTGATCGATGCGCAACTGCAAGCGCGCGAGCGGAGTGCGCAAGTCGTGGGTGATCGCCAGCAGGGTCTGCGATCCGCTGTCGAGCAGCTGGTGGATCCGCTGCTGCATCGCATTGAACGCGCGGATCAGGTGCAGCACTTCGCCTTCGCCGTTTTCAGGCAGCGGCCGAGGGTCGGCGGTGCCGACTTCGGATGTCGCCTTCACGAGGCTCCGCAGGGGATGCAGCATCATCCGGAACATGATCCAGGCCAGCAGCACCAGCACCATCGACGGCACGGCCATGCTCAGGAAACGCCCGAAGTTGAGCGACAGGGGCGCGTGTCCGTAGATGCGGAAATTGATGATCGAGCCGTCCCGCAATCGCGTGGATCCGCTGAAATTACCGCCAGCCGACAAGGGCAGGAGCTTCAGGCGCAGCTGAGCATCGCGCAAGCCTGGTTGGGCCCCCAGCATCTGCTGGTGGAGTGTGGGCAGTTCCATGGCATTTCGCGCCGGCGTGCGCGATTGCGACCACGAGATCTCGAAGCGCTCGGTGCTCATCTCGCGTGCGACGGCAGGACGTTGCGCGGGCGTCGATGCGTCGATTACGCGGTGCGCGACGATCAGATGCTCGGCCATCCAGGCCGCGTCGTCCTCGCGCGTGGCGTAGACCCTCGCGCTTTCGAACATCAGCGAATTGACGATCACATCGAGCGAGACGACGAAGAGGATGATCGCCAGCAGGCGCCCGCCCAGGCCGGCGCGGTGCAATAGCTTCAAGGCCGGCTAACCTCGGCGGCGAAGATGTAGCCCACGCCGCGTACCGTCTTGATCGGGGCGGGCGCATCGGCGGTCGCGAGCTTGCGGCGCAGGCGGCTGACCAGGACGTCGACGCTACGGTCGGAGCTGTCGGCGAGCCGGGTGCGGGACAGTTCGATCAGCCGTTCGCGCCCGATCACCCGCTGGGGTTGGCCCAGGAAAACGTTGAGGAGATCGAATTCGGCGCCGGTCAGATCGACGATCGCGCCGCTGGGCGAACGGAGCTCACGCCGCGCGGTCGAGACGCTCCAGCCCAGGAACAGCATTTCGCTTTTGGCCGAGGGCTTGCCGGCGACGACTTCACCGCCGCGGCGGCGCAGAACCGCGCCGATCCGGGCGATCAACTCGCGCGTGCTGAAGGGCTTGGCGAGGTAGTCGTCCGCCCCGAGCTCCAGCCCGACCACGCGATCCTCTTCCGCCCCGCGTGCGCTCACGAAGATCACCGGAACATCGCTGGTCTGACGCAGCCGACGCAGCAGCTCGATGCCGTTGGTGCCCGGCAGCATGATGTCGAGCACCAGCAAGTCGGCGGGCTCGTTCTCGAGCACGATCCACATCTCGGCGCCGGTCGCCACCGCGCGGATATCGTAACCGTGTTCGCGCAGCGCGCGTGCGGTCAGGTTTCGAAGGGGCGGGTCGTCCTCTACCAGGACGATCGAAGGTGCAGTCATGGGATGTTCTGGGTACTCGCTTCGAGGCACAAGTAGGGTGTGACGGCTTTGGCTTCAATCTATTCGGCGAGGCTGCGCGGCGTGGCCCCGCCACGCCTCGACCGCGTTGATCAGGCCCGCAGCCTCTGCTGGCGCGAGGCCGCCCGTGACATCGCGCCCCGACGCGCCCTTGAATCGGAGGCGCCACGGCGTGCGTGAGTTAGGACGATAGCCGGCGGCGATCTCGCGCACCGCTCCATCCGGGAGTTCGAACCCGACGCGGGTGACCTTGCTGCACATTCCGGGGCCGTCGGTGGGCGGGCAGAGGGCCAGGGCGTGCTCCTGGGCGATCGGGCGGACCTGTCGCAGTGCCCCGCCGTCTACGTAAGTGACGGCGACGACATCGAGGTGCGCGCTCACGTCGATCAGTTGGTGCCAGACCTGCCAGGTCACCCGCCCGGTCGAGCGATCGACCACGGCGCGCAGATGGACGTCGTCGGCGCGCGCGCCCTGGATCAAACGGGTGCGGGTGTATCCCTTCTCGGTCGACAGCACCACGGCGGCTTTCAGCGGGTCGTCCGAAATGCGCGCAGACCGGGCGAAATCAGCTGGTGTCAGGCTGGCGAGCTGACGAGGAAGTTGCTCGTATGCCTGACCCGCCGCTGGTGCCCCAAACGTGAGGGTGGCTATCAGGGCCGGTAGCAATCGATACATCGATGGAGATCATCCTGTTCCTGCGCCGACGACGACGCAGGAACAGCTTATACCTTCCGACATTTCCTGATCCGCTCGGCCACGTTGCAAAACGTTGCTGCGCGGCGAAGCGCCCCGGTTTACGGCCTCACCGAGCGTGGGCTGGGCCGTGGCCGAGCGACGAAAGGCTCGCCAGTTCGATACGCAGAGTGTCGGCATCGTTGTCGGCGATGGCCGCCACGTGGGAGCGCAGCGCTGTCTCGCTGCCCGCCAGAGCGGCCTTGTCCGCGTCCGAAAGCGATGTGCAGTACCCGGTGCGCAGCCCGCTACCCGCGTGCTTTTCATCCACGACCCGGGTCAGCGCCGCGATGCGCTGTCCATCGGCATCGAGCGCGGTCCGCTGGACGGCGATGCTGCTGCGCCACAGGCAGGTCGCGTTGACCCGCGGGCCGGCACCCGTCTGGCGCAGATTGGTCCGGACCTCGGGAGCATATGTCACGGCGATAGTCCGGCCGTTGTGAACTGCCGACGCCTGGTGGGTTACCTGGGCGCTCGCCGGCAGCGAAACCAGTGCCAGCACGGCAAACAAGGGGGCGAATTTCATCGTTGCAACTCCCGCTGAAAGGCTTGCATCGGCAAGCCATGTGAAGCGAGCGGTACCGGACGTGGATTGCTGGTCCGGCAATCATTTGTAACAAAACATTGCCTTCGCGCGCGACCGCCTTTGCGGCATGGCGCGTGGCATGTCCGATCGCGCAGCGCCGTTCGAATCCACCCCGCTGCGGTTGCGCCCCATCCCGCTGATAGGCGTCGCGGCACTGGCGATGGTGCTGCCTGGCGCAGCGCACGCGCAGGCGATTTCGGCTCAGGAAGCGGCGGTGCTGCGGGATGAAGTCGGCGCGTTGAAGTCGCGGATCGAGCAGCTTGAGCGGCGGCTCGCGGCGGCCAGCGCGGCGACGGCCAGCCCGGTGTCGGCGGCGCCGGCGGCCGCAGCCGAGCAAGGCGACACTCCGCCGCTGCGAACCGAATGGCGCGGTTCTCCGCTACTCGTCCAGGGCGATCGCGCCTTCAAGGTGAAAGGCCGCATCCAGGCTGATGCCAACTACGTCGCTGCGCCGACGGGCCTGGCCGACAAGGGACTGGGCTTTTCCAGCGAGTTCCGGCGTATCCGGCTCGGCGGCGAGGGTAAACTGGGCGGCGGGTTCGGTTACAAGTTAGAATTGGAACTGTCCGACAACAGCGTCGACCTCGTCGATACTTTTGTCACTTACGAACGCGGCCCCTGGCTGCTGACGGCCGGCAACCAGAACCCGTTCCAGTCGCTCGACGAACTTACCGGCGACACCGCTGGCAGTTTCATGGAGCGCGCCGCCTTCACTGACGCGTTCAACTTCGAGCGCCGACTGGGCCTTTCCGCCCAGTACCGGCGCGGACCGCTGCTTGCCCAGCTTGGCGTATTTACCGACGACGTCGCG
>JBDSOM010000198.1:0-6310 GCA_039914785.1 Novosphingobium sp. | reverse complement strand
GGGGTAAAGGTACACATCGAGCACGCAGGGCGTTCCGCTGAACTGCAGCTTGCGCGCGTCGCCTTCCCAGACGTCGAGGCGCGGCGTTCCGAATTCGCGGGTAAGCTGCGTGGTGGTCGCGCCGATGACCCCTTCGACGCCGGGCAAAGTCTGGATCCTGGCGGTCGGCGGCGTGATCGGCGGGGCCGGGCGGCGCACGGACGAGGCGACGGCGACGCGTGTTTTGACCGGCTTGGCGGTGCGGACCGGCGTGGTGCTCCGAACCGGCTGGCTGGTCGATCCGCCGCCGCACGATGCCAGCAGCAGCGCGGGCAGGGCAATTGCTGCGGTTAGCCAGGTTGAGCGGATCATGTGCATGGGCCGGATGCATGGCGCGGCGGGCGGGGGACTGTCAACGTCTCAGGACGGTCAGCATCTCAGGATTTGCTCGGAGGGTTGCCGGTCGCCTGTCCGCCTTTTAGGCACACCCGGCAGTATCTAAGGAAATCCGAATGCCCGAGCCCACGCACGATGAGCCAACTTATGACGTGATCGCCGTCGGCAATGCCATCGTCGACGTCATGGCGCCGTGCGATGATGCGCGGATCGCCGAGCTTGGCATGGCGCTGGGCGGAATGACCCTGGTCGAGGCGGACCGCGCCGACGCGCTGTACGAGGCGATGGGCCCGGCGCGCGAGATCTCGGGCGGTTCGGCCGCGAACACGCTGGCGGGGCTTGCGGCGCTCGGGGCCACATGCGCGTTCATCGGCCAGGTCGCCGACGACCAGTTCGGCAAAGTCTTCGCCCACGATATCCGCGCGAGCGGGATCGCGTTCGATACGCCGATGCGCGCCGGCGACCCGCCGACCGCGCAGTGTCTGATCTTCGTTACCCCCGATGGCCAGCGGACGATGAACACCTACCTCGGCGCGTCCCAGTTCCTGCCCGCCGCAGCGCTCGACCCAGCGCAGATCGCGGCGGCGCGCGTGCTCTACCTCGAAGGCTACTTGTGGGATCCCGAGCAGCCCCGCGCGGCGATGCGCCGGGCGATATCGGCCGCGCGCGAAGCCGGCCGCGCGGTGGCGTTCACGCTATCCGACGGCTTCGTCATCGCGCGCCATGGCGACGACTTCCGCGCCCTGATCGGGGCGGAAGAGATCGATATCCTGTTCGCCAACGAGAGCGAACTCGCCGCGCTGACCGGCCTCGACGATTTCGAGGCAGGGCTGGCGCAGCTTGCCCCCCAGGTCCCGACGCTGGTGGTCACCCGGGGCGAGCACGGCGCGGTCGCGCTCGAGCGGGGGGAGCGGGCTGAAGTTGCCGCCGAGCCGGTCGCCAAAGTGGTGGACACCACCGGCGCGGGCGACTTGTTCGCCGCCGGGTTCCTGTTCGGCCACGTCCGCGGCAAAAGCCTGGCCGAACGGCTGAAGCTTGGCGCGGTGTGCGCGGGCGAGATCATCTCGCACTACGGGGCAAGGCCCGAGGCGGATTTGAAGGCGCTGGTTGCTTAAGCTTTTCCCCGCGGGAGAGAGGGGGCGGCCGGATCATGCCGTCTGGCCCCGCTCCACTCTCCCTCAGCTTGCTACCCCGCCAGGTCTGCGGATATCTCCCCTGACGGGGCGCGCTATTTCACCGACTCGCGCTCAACCTCCCGCCAGCCGATGTCCCGGCGGCAGAACCCTTCCGCAAAATCGATCGCGTCGACCGCCGCGTAAGCCTGGGCCTGCGCCTCGCGCACGCTTTTGCCGCGACCGGTCACGTTGAGCACGCGCCCGCCGGTGGCGCTCAGCACGCCGTCGATCCCCAGCGCGGTGCCGGCGTGGAACACTTTGGCCCCGCTGGCAGCTTCCGCGGCCAGGATCCCGTCGATCCGCCCGCCCTTCTTCGGCGTGCCGGGATAGCCTTGCGCCGCCATGACCACGGTGAGCGCGGTATCGCGCGAAAACGTCGGCGACGGGATCGAGCCCAGCCGGTTTTCCGCGCACGCCAGCAGCAGCTCGCCCAGATCGCTTTCCAGCCGGGTCATCAGCACCTGGCATTCGGGATCGCCGAAGCGCGCGTTGTACTCGATCAGTTGCGGGCCGTTGCGGGTCAGCATCAGCCCGGCATAAAGCACACCCGAATAGGCCATGCCCTCGTCCGCCATCGCGCGCACGGTGGGGGCCAGGATCTTCTCGATCGCCTCGCCTTCGAGCAGCGGGGTCAGCACCCGCGCCGGGCTGTAGGCGCCCATGCCGCCGGTATTGGGCCCGGTATCGCCGTCGCCGACGCGCTTGTGGTCTTGCGCGGAGCCGAACGGGACGATCGTCGAACCGTCGGTGATGGCGAAGAAGCTGGCCTCCTCGCCGTCGAGGAACTCTTCGATAACCGCCTCCGCCCCGGCCTCACCGAAGCGGCCGGAGAAGATCTCGCGGATCGCGTCCTCGGCCTGGCCCAGCGTCTCGGCGACGGTCACGCCCTTGCCCGCGGCGAGGCCATCGGCCTTGACCACGACCGGGATGGTGAACTGGTCAAGCGCGGCGAGCCCGTCGGCCGCGTTCGTCACGCGGACATAAGCGCCGGTCGGGATGTTCGCGCGGGCGCACAAGTCCTTGGTGAAGCCCTTGCTGCCCTCGAGCTGCGCGGCGAGCCGGCTCGGCCCGAACACCGGGAACGCGGCGGCGCGTAACGAATCGGCGAGGCCATCCACCAGCGGAGCTTCCGGTCCGATCACGACGAGCCCGATGCGCCGGGCTTCGCAGAACGCGACGACGGCGGCATGATCGGTCACGTCGAGCGCGACCAGTTGGGCGTGCTCGGCGATCCCGGGGTTGCCCGGCGCGGCATAAAGCGTATCGCCGGCTTGTCCGAGCAGGCGGGATTGCGCCAGCTTCCACGCCAGCGCATGTTCGCGCCCGCCCGAGCCCAGCAGCAGGATATTCATGGCCGCCCCTTATTCCGATGAACCAGCAGAAGCCGGGCTGGTAGCGAAGGACTCCGCCGGGGACAACGCCGCTCCCCTCTCGATCAGCGAGATTTCCGGGCTGCTCAAGCGGACGGTCGAGGATCGCTTTGCCTTCGTGCGGGTCAAGGGTGAGCTTTCCGGGGTGAAGCGCGCGGCTTCGGGGCATCTGTACCTGAGCCTCAAGGACGAAGGCGCGCGGCTCGACGGGGTGATGTGGCGCGGCAGCGTCCAGCGCCTGGCGTTCCTGCCCGAGGACGGGATCGAAGTGATCGCCACCGGCAAGCTGACCACGTATCCCGGCCGTTCGAACTACCAGATCGTGATCGAGCGGATGGAGATCGCCGGCGAGGGCGCGCTGCTGGCGCTGCTGGCCAAGACCCGCGCGCGGCTGGAGGCCGAAGGGCTGTTCGACCGCGCACGCAAGCGGCCGCTGCCGTTCATCCCGCGCCGGATCGGCGTCGTGACGTCACCCACGGGCGCGGTAATCCGCGATATTCTCCACCGCCTGGCCGATCGCTTCCCCAGCCACGTGCTGGTCTGGCCGGTCCTCGTCCAGGGCCAGGGCGCGGCCGAGCAGATCGCGGCGGCGGTGCGCGGGTTCTCCGCGATGCCCGAAGCCGAGCGCCCCGATCTGGTGATCGTCGCGCGGGGCGGCGGCTCGATCGAAGATTTGTGGGCGTTCAACGAGGAGGTCGTGGTCCGCGCGATCGCCGGGTCGGCGATCCCGGTGATTTCCGCGGTCGGCCACGAGACCGACACGACGCTCGCCGACTTTGCCGCCGACTTGCGCGCGCCGACGCCCACCGCTGCGGCCGAGATCGCCGTCCCGGTGCGTGAGGAGCTCGCCGCGCAACTCGCCGAACTGGGCTTGCGCAAGCGCAAGTGCGCGCTGCGGCCCGTGGCGCTGGGGCGTGAACGGCTGGAAGCGCGGGCGCAGCGCCTGCCGAAGCCCGAAGCGCTGCTCGCGGCCAAGATGCAGAAGCTCGACGAACTGTCCGACCGGCTCCGGCGCGGGCTTGGGGAGCGGATCGTCCAGGCCCGGCTCGTGCTGCAGAAAGACGCGTCGCGGCTTTCGGTGCCGCTACTGAAATCGCGGCTGGTCCAGGCGCAACATCGGCTCGACACCCAGCGGCTGGTGCCTGCTCTGCTGTCGATGCGGATCGCGGCCGGGCAAGAGCGCCTGGTCGCCCTCGTGCGAATCACCCAGTCGCTCAATCCCGACACCGTGTTGAAGCGGGGCTACGTTCGGGTTACCGGGGCCGATGGCCGCACGCTGGTCAGCAAAGTGCAGGCCGCAGGCGAATCCGCGCTCGTGCTGCACTTCGGCGATGGCGAGTTGGGTGTCGCGCCGCTCGGGACCAGCCCGCCGGCTCCGCCGATCAAGCGCGCCGCCCCATCGCAAAAACCGCCGCCGCCAGAGCAGGGGAAATTGCTTTAGCGCGGCCGAATCCCTAAGTTGCTGACATGCTGATGTCCTCGAACGACCGCCCCGCCGTCCTCCGCTACGAACAGAACGGCTTTCGCGTGCTGAGCGCGGGCAGCTTCGTGCTGTGCGCTGTCACCAGCGAGCGCATCCCGCTCGAAGCGCTGCGCTATTGGAACGAGGAGCGCCAGGAGGCCTATGCCAGCCCGGAGGTCGCGACTCGGCGCCTGATGGGCGAGGAGTGAGCGCGATGCGCGTGGCCGGGCTAGTTGGCGCGGCACTGTGTGTCGTGGGCTTCGGCCTGAGTGCGCATCCAGGGGCCGCGCAGAATCTGGCGACGTCGCGCGGCGACGATTTTCGCTTGTCGGGTCAGCCGACCCAGGGCGGGTGGCTGCGCGGGTTCGTCCCGGCCGGCGCGCGCTCGGTGCAGTTCGGCGGCGTCGCGGTGCAAGTTGCGCCCGACGGCCAGTTCCTGATCGCGTTCGATCGCGACGCTGGGCCGGTAGCCACGCTGACCGCCACGCTCGAAAATGGCCGCGTGCTGACCCGCACGCTGACCGTCAGCCCGCGCGCCTGGCAGATCGAGCGAATCCCCCTCGGCCCGCGCCCCGGCGCCATCCCAAGCGAGGCGTACCGCATCCGGCGCAAGGGCGAACTCGCCCAGATCAATGCAGCGCGCGGCCTGAACGCGGCCAGCGAGGGTTGGCGACAGGCGTTCGTCTGGCCCGCGCAAGGGCGGATTTCGGGGCGATTCGGCTCGCAGCGGATCTACAACGGGACGCCGGGCGCGTACCATTCGGGTCTCGACATCGCGACCGGGGCCAGCGGTACGCCGTTCGTCGCGCCGGCCGATGGGGTGGTGATCCTGGCGGCCTCCAGCCCATTCACGCTCGAGGGCAACCTGCTGATGATCGACCACGGCATGGGCCTCAACAGCGCGTTCCTGCACTGCTCGCAGGTGCTGGTGAAAGTTGGCGACCGGGTTCGCCAGGGCCAGGTGATCGGCCGCATCGGCGCCACCGGACGGGCGACCGGGCCGCATCTTCACTGGAGCATCAAATGGCGCGACGCGCGGCTCGATCCGCTGCTGTTCTTGCCGGCGCCGCGGTAAGCTTCCTGCGCTTCGGCAGGGATTGATTCGCGGACAAAGCAAAAGGCGCGCAGGTTGCCCCGCGCGCCTTTACGTGTTCGCTAAACTGAAGTTCAGGCGGCGTTGGCGATTTTCGCCAGCTCGCGCTTCACCTTGACCGCGTTGGTCGAGAGCTTCTCGTCCGAGGTCTTCAGCAGCCAGTTGTCCAGGCCGCCGACGTGCTCGACCGAGCGCAGGCCGTTGGTCGAGATGCGGAACTTGAAGCTGCGATCGAGCGCTTCGGACATCAGCGTGACGTTCTGCAGGTTGGGCAGGAAGACGCGCTTGGTCTTGTTGTTGGCGTGGCTGACATTGTTGCCGACTTGGCGGCCCTTGCCGGTCAGTTCGCAGATACGGGACATGGTGATACTCGCTTAAAAGAAACTGAAAAACTTTGGCCGCAATGCGGGGAAGGCGCGCCCTTACCGATTCACCCTTCTGAGGTCAAGCGATGCCAGATGTCCGGATGGCTTGGCCCCATCCCGAAAAAGCTCTAGCCGGAGCGCGATGACGAGATGGCCGCTTCCCGAACCGATGGCAATGGCTTTGGCGCAAGCACGCCGCGCGATGGCGGCGGGCGAGGTGCCGATCGGTTGCACGATATGGCGCGATGGCCGCCTGCTGGCTGCCGCTCACAATGCTCCACGTGGAACACATGATCCCACTGCCCACGCTGAAATCCTGGCAATCCGGGCCGCGGCGCAGGCGCTGGGCAACGAACGGCTCGACGGCTGCGAGCTATGGGTCACGCTGGAACCGTGCGCGATGTGTGCAGGCGCGATCGCCCATGCCCGCATCGCCCGCCTCTATTACGCCGCGCCCGATCCCAAGGGCG
>JBDSOM010000131.1:0-6689 GCA_039914785.1 Novosphingobium sp. | reverse complement strand
CATCGGCGCGATGGGCAAGTCGGCGCAGCTGGGCCTGCACACCTGGCTGCCCGACGCGATGGAGGGGCCGACCCCCGTTTCGGCGCTGATCCATGCCGCCACGATGGTGACCGCGGGCGTGTTCATGGTCTGCCGCCTCTCGCCGATGTTCGAGACGAGCCCCAGCGCGCTGCACTTCGTCACCTTCATCGGCGCGGCGACCTGCTTCTTTGCCGCCACCGTGGGCACCACGCAGTGGGACATCAAGCGCGTCATCGCCTATTCGACCTGCTCGCAGCTCGGCTACATGTTCTTCGCCGCCGGCGTCGGCGCATATGGCGCGGCGATGTTCCACTTGTTCACCCACGCCTTTTTCAAGGCGCTGCTGTTCCTGGGTGCGGGCTCCGTCATCCACGCGATGCACCACGAGCAGGACATGCGGTATTACGGCGGCCTGCGTAAGAAAATCCCGCTGACGTTCTGGGCGATGATGGCCGGCACGCTGGCGATCACCGGCGTCGGCATCGTCGATGTGTTCGGGTTCGCCGGGTTCTATTCCAAGGATTCGATCCTCGAGGCGGCTTACGCCAGCGGCAGCGACATCGGCGCGTTCGGCTTCTGGTGCGGCATCATCGCCGCGCTGCTGACCAGCTTCTACTCCTGGCGCCTGATCTTCCTGACGTTCTTCGGCAAGCCGCGCTGGAACCAGTCGGAGCATATCCAGCATGCGGTTCATGATGCACATGGGCCTGATACGCATGCTGCTCACGCCCACGATGACCACGCGCACGGCCACGCCGAGCATGACGATGGGACGGCGGGATATCACCCGCACGAAAGCCCGATCACGATGCTGATCCCGCTCGGGGTGCTGAGCCTCGGCGCGATCTTTGCGGGCTACCTGTTCCATCACGAATTCATCAGCGAAGGCGGCGGCGCGTTCTGGCAGGGCTCGATCGCGTTCAACGAGCACCTGATCCACGCGATGCACGAAGTGCCGACCTGGGTGAAATGGGCGCCGTTCGCGGTGATGCTCACCGGCTTCCTCGTCGCGATCCAGGCGTATATCCGCAACCCGAAGCTGCCGGCGGCGTTCGTCGAGCAGATCGGGGTGATCCACACGTTCGTCTACAACAAGTGGTACTTCGACGAGCTCTACAACTTCCTGTTCGTGCGCCCGGCATTCTGGCTTGGCCGCGTGTTCTGGAAGCAGGGCGATGTCGGCATCATCGATCGCTTCGGCCCGAATGGCGCCGCGTGGGTGGTCGTTCAGGGCACGCGCGTCGCGCAGAAAGTCCAGTCGGGATATCTCTACAGTTATGCGCTGGTCATGCTCCTCGGCCTTATCGGGGTCGTGAGCTGGGTGATGGTGGGTTAAGGCAATGAACGGTTTTCCCATCCTCTCGCTGATGCTGCTCGTGCCGTTCGCCGGTGCGCTCGCCTGCCTGTTCGCCGATGCGAAGACGGCGCGCGTCATCGCGCTCGCCGCGACGCTGGTGAACCTGGCGCTCGGCATCGCCTTGTGGGCCAGCTATGACATCGGCGGCGCGCAGTGGCAGTTCACCGAGAAGCTGCCGTTGTTCGCGGGCTTCTCGTGGGCGCTGGGCATCGACGGCATCGCCCTGATGCTGATCGTGCTGTCGGTGTTCCTGATGCCGATCTGCATCGGTGCCAGCTGGGTCTCGATCGACAAGCGCGTCGGCGAATACATGGCCGCGTTCCTGTTCATGGAAACGCTGATGATCGGCGTGTTCGCGGCGCAGGACCTGTTCCTGTTCTATATCATGTTCGAGGCCGGCCTGATCCCGATGTACCTGATCATCGGCGTGTGGGGCGGGGCGGAGCGGATTTACGCCAGCTACAAGTTCTTCCTCTACACGCTGCTCGGCTCGGTGCTGATGCTGGTCGCGATGCTGTGGATGGCCAACGAGGCGGGCACGACCGACATCCCGACGCTGATGGCATACGATTTCCCGGCACAAGCGCAGACCTGGCTGTGGCTGGCGTTCTTCGCGAGCTTCGCGGTGAAAATGCCGATGTGGCCGGTGCATACGTGGCTGCCCGACGCGCACGTCCAGGCACCGACCGCGGGCTCGATCATTCTGGCGGGCGTGCTGCTCAAGATGGGCGGTTATGGCTTCATCCGCTTCGCGCTGCCGATGTTCCCGGAGGCTTCGGCGCAGTTCGCTCCGCTGATTTTCGCGCTGTCGATGATCGCGGTGGTCGTCACCTCGCTGATCGCGCTGGTGCAGCACGACATGAAAAAGCTGATCGCCTATTCCTCGGTCGCGCACATGGCGATCGTCACGATCGGCTTGTTCGCCTTCAACCAGCAAGGCCTCGAAGGCTCGATCATCGTGATGCTGAGCCATGGCCTGGTCTCGGGCGCGTTGTTCCTGGGAGTCGGGGTGATCTACGACCGGCTGCACACCCGCGAGATCGACCGCTACGGCGGCCTGGCGATCAACATGCCGTATTACGCGCTGTTCTTCATGCTGTTCACGATGGCCTCGGTCGGCCTGCCTGGGACAAGCGGCTTCGTCGGTGAATTCCTTTCGCTGGCCGGCATCTATCAGGTGTCGAGCTGGGTCACGCTGGTTTGCACGACCGGCATCATCCTGGGAGCAGCCTACATGCTGTATCTCTACCGCCGGGTGATCTTCGGCGCGCAGAAGAACGCCGACGCCGCGGCGATGCCCGACCTGGATTTGCGTGAGTGGCTGATGATGGCCCCGCTCGCCGCCGCGGTACTGTGGATGGGGATCTATCCGGAAAGCTTCATCGCGCCGATCCGCATGGACGTGGCCGCGCTCGACGCCCGGCTCGCCCGCGCCAAGCCCGAGGGCGACGCCAGGCCGACCGCCGGGAAGCCCGCTGCGCCAGTAGAACATCATGGGGCTGCGGCCCACGAAAATCCCGCGCCGGATGCGCACGAAGTGGGGGCGCACTAATGGACTGGTCCCACTCGCTGCGCCTCGTCGCGCCTGAAGAACTGCTGAGCATTGCGGGTCTCGTCCTGCTGCTCGTGGCCGCCTGGGCCGGCGACAAGGCCAGCCGCACGATCAGTATCGCTGCCGTCGCAGTCCTCGTCGGAGCCGGATTTCTCGTCGCGCCGGCGCTGTGCAGCGGCGCTGCCGGCCCGGATACGGTCGCGTTCCACGGCCAGTACCGCGGCGACGCCTTCGCCGCATTCGCCAAGCTGCTGACGTATATCGGCGCCGCCGCCGCGCTGATTGTCGCGCCGGCGTTCTTCGACCGGGTCAAGGCGATGCGGGCCGAATACCCGGTCCTGATCCTGTTCGCCGTGCTCGGCATGGGGCTGATGGTCTCGGCCGGCGACATGCTGACGCTGTACATCGGCCTCGAGCTCAGTTCGTTGGCGGCCTACGTCCTCGCGGCCTTCCTGCGCACCGACGAGCGTTCGGCCGAGGCGGGCCTCAAGTATTTTGTGCTCGGCGCCCTGGCGAGCGGCATCCTGCTGTTCGGCGTCAGCCTGCTGTACGGCTTTACCGGAGCGACCAGCTTTGCCGGCATCCAGGCCGCGCTCGACGGGCCATTGTCGCACGGCGTCACGTTCGGCCTGGTCTTCGTCCTCGCGGGCCTGGCATTCAAGATCGCCGCGGTGCCGTTCCACATGTGGACGCCCGACGTCTATGAAGGCGCTCCGACCCCGGTCACGGCGTTCTTTGCGACCGCGCCCAACATCGCGGCGATGGCGCTGTTGATGCGGGTCTCGCTCGATGCGTTCGGCCACCAGGTCGCGGCGTGGCAGCAGATCGTCATCGCAGTCTCGCTGGCCTCGATCGTGGTCGGCGCGCTCGGCGCGATCGGACAGCGCAACATCAAGCGGCTGCTGGCATATTCGGCGATCAACAACGTCGGCTTCATCCTGATCGGCCTCGCTGCGGCGACCCCGCAGGGAGCGTCGTCGATGCTGGTCTACCTCGCGATCTACAACGCGATGTCGATCGGTAGCTTCGTCGCGGTGCTGATGCTGAAGAATGCCGCCGGTGAGCCGGTCGAGGATATCGATCAACTCGCCGGACTGTCGCGCACCCGTCCGGGCCTGGCGTTCGCGCTGGCCTCGATGATGTTCAGCCTAGCCGGCATTCCCCCGCTGTTCGGGTTCTGGGGCAAGTTCGTGGTGTTCCAGGCTGCGGTTCAGGCGCACCTGATTCCGTTGGCCGCGATCGGCATCGCCGCCAGCGTGATCGGCGCGTTCTACTACATCAAGATCGTCAAGATCATGTATTTCGACGAGCCCGCCGGCACGATCACCGGCCGCAGCGGCGTGTCGCACTCCGTATTGCTGGTGATCGCCACGGTCGTGCTCTCGCCGCTCGGATATCTGCTGACGAAGTGGCTCGGCGCCCTGGCCGATGGTGCCGCCGCAGCCTTGTTCCACGCCGTCTGACTTGATCGAAACTGTCCGAGAAACCGGCTCCACAAATGCCGACCTCGCCGCGCGCCTTGGCGCGGGTGAGTCATTACCCGAAGGCCTGTGGCTGGTCGCCGACCGCCAGACCACGGGACGCGGACGCCTCGGGCGCGCGTGGATCGACGGGGCGGGCAACTTCATGGGATCGACCGTGGTGCACTTGCGCCACGGCGATCCCTCGCCCGATACGTTGGCGCTCGTCGCCGGTCTGGCGCTCCACGCAGTCCTGGCGGCCCATGCCCCCGCGATCCTCAAATGGCCGAACGACCTGCTGGTGGACGAGGCCAAGCTGGCGGGCATTCTGCTGGAGCGCGTCGGCGATGCGGTGGTTGCGGGCATCGGGGTGAACCTGTCGCAGGCGCCCGACCTGACCGATCGGCAGGCGGTGGCGCTCTCCAGCCTGGGCGTCGCCCTCGACCGCGACGTTTTCGCCGCCGATCTCGCGCGCCAGTTCGCCGAAGATCTGGACCGCTGGCGCAGCTATGGCCTGGCCCCGATCATCCACCGCTGGGAGGCCGCCGGTTACCCGCGCGGCACGGCGCTCAGCGTGAGCGAGGCCGATGGCACCAGCCTCGACGGGCAATTCGCGGGCCTGACCCAGGCCGGTGCATTGCAACTCCGCTTGGCGGACGGATCGCTGCGTGTCATGCACTCCGGCGAGGTTAGGATCGCCTGATATGCTGCTGGCTATCGATATCGGGAATACCAACGTCGTCTTCGCGCTCTTCGATCTCGAAGGGGAAGGGGGGGCCAAGATCAAGGCGCGCTGGCGGATCGCCACCGATCCCCGCCGCACCGGCGACGAATACGCCGTCTGGCTGATGCAACTCCTGTCGATCCGCGGTATCGCGCGCGAGGACGTCACGCAGATCATCGTCTCGACCGTCGTCCCACGGGCGCTGCACAACATCGGGGTGCTGGCGAGCAACTACTTTTTTGTCGAGCCGATGATCGCTGGCGAAGGCCCGGTTACTTTCGGCATCGACATCGACGTCGAAGAGCCGCGCACGGTGGGCGCGGACCGCCTGGTCAATGCGATTGCCGCGCACGCCAAGCACCCTGGCGACCTCATCGTCGTCGATTTCGGCACCGCGACGACGTTCGACGTGATCGATTTCAACGGTGCTTACAAAGGCGGGATCATCGCACCCGGCATCAACCTTTCGCTCGACGCCCTCGTGGGCAACACCGCCAAGCTGCCGCGCATAGCGATCGAAGTCCCCAAGACCAGCAGCGTGATCGGCCGCACCACCGAGGATGCGATGCTGATTGGCGTCTTTTGGGGCTACGTCGCGATGATGGAGGGCCTGATCGCGCGTATTCGTGCCGAAATCGGCCGTCCTGCAAAGGTAGTCGCGACCGGCGGCCTGGCCGTGCTATTCGACGAAGCCACCGAAATCTTCGATGCGGTCGACCCTGACCTGACACTCGATGGGCTGGCTCTCCTGGCGGAACGTGCCGCCAAACTGTGAGTTTTTCAAAGTAATGAAACCCGGAAAAGAACTGCTATTCTGCGCGCTCGGTGGATCGGGCGAGATCGGCATGAACGTCAACCTTTACGGCTGCAACGGCAAATGGCTGATGGTCGATCTCGGCATGACGTTCAGCGGCAACGAATACCCCGGCGTGGACCTGGTCTTCGCCGACCTCGACTTCATCGAGCGGCGCAGGGACGACCTCCTGGGCATCGTGCTGACCCACGCGCACGAGGACCATATCGGCGCGGTACCCTATTTCGCGCAAGAACTCGGCGTGCCGCTTTATGCGACGCCGTTCACCGCCAGGCTGGTCCGCGCCAAGCTCGAAGAAGCGGGGATCGCCCGCGAAACCGACTTGCGGATCATCGACCACCTCGACCCGTTCGACCTTGGGCCGTTCACCATCAGCTACCTCCCGCTGGCGCACTCGATCGCCGAGGGCAATGCGCTGCTGATCGACACGCCTTACGGCCGGATATTCCACACGGGCGACTGGAAGCTCGACGACGAGCCCCAGATCGGCGTGCCAACCACCGCCGAGGAACTCACCGAAATCGGCGACGAGGGCGTGCTGGCACTGGTGTGCGATTCGACCAACGTCTTCAATCCGGAGGCCTCCGGTTCGGAAGGCGAAGTGCTGCGCGGGCTGATGGCCGAAGTGAAGAAGCATGAGGGCAAGCGGGTTCTGGTCACGACTTTCGCCTCGAACGTCGCCCGGATCCAGACGCTGGGCGCGGTGGCCAAGGCGACCGGGCGCAAACTTTGCGTCGCGGGACGTTCGCTCGACCGGATGA
>JBDSOM010000229.1:0-6977 GCA_039914785.1 Novosphingobium sp. | reverse complement strand
CATTTTGCCAAGTCGCGAACCGGGAACACCCTCGGCCCAGGCTTGGTGCTGCCGTCGCCTGCTGCGCGGTCTTCATCCCCAACGCACAAAAAATGGGCCGGAGCGGCTGGCTCCGGCCCAAAAGGTGGTGTTCGCAGGAGGAACATCGGATGGCGGGACCGAAGGGAGGAGGAGAGGAAATCCCCGGCCCCGCCAAACTGTTGGATAGGCCTAGTAGTTGTAAGCGCGCTCGCCGTGCTCGGAGAGGTCGAGGCCTTCGCGCTCGGCATCTTCGCTGGCGCGGAGACCGAAGATCTTGTCCACGATGAAGAACAGGATCGCCGAACCTACACCCGAGAAGACGAGGGTGAACACCACGGCCTTGAGCTGGATGAAGAGCTGCTTGCCGATGTCGTACGTGCTGGCGTCGAACGCGGCCGGGAAGACCGTGTAGTCGAACACGCCCTGTCCGCCGAGCGACGGAGCGGCCATGATCGCGGTGCCCAGGGCGCCGACGATGCCGCCGACGCAGTGAACGCCGAAGACGTCGAGGGTATCGTCGTACTTGAGCTTGCTCTTGATCGTGCTGACGAAGAGGTAGCAGATCGGCGAGACGAGCAGGCCCAGGACGATCGAGGTGCCCGGAGCGCCGAAGCCGGCGGCCGGAGTGATCGCGACGAGGCCGGCGACGGCACCCGTTGCGGCACCCAACAGCGAAGGCTTGCCGTGGTGGAGCTGCTCGACGATCGACCAGCTGATGGCCGCGGCGGCAGTAGCGACGAAGGTGTTGATGAAGGCGACTGCGGTAACGCCGTTGGCTTCAAGGTTGGAGCCGGCGTTGAAACCGAACCAGCCGATCCACAGCAGCGACGCGCCGATCATGGTCATGGTCAGCGAGTGCGGCGGGGTAGCTTCCTTGCCGAACCCGACCCGCTTGCCGATCATGATGCAGCCCACGAGGCCTGCGATACCGGCGTTGATGTGAACCACGGTGCCGCCAGCGAAGTCGAGCGCGCCCCAGCCCCACAGCAGGCCGTAGTCGGTCGGAGCATCGACCAGGAAGTCTGGGCCAGCCCAGTACCAAACCATGTGCGCCATCGGGAAGTAGATGCAGGTCAGCCACAGGACCACGAAGACGATCAGCGGCGTGAACTTCACCCGCTCCGCGAATGCGCCGACGATCAGCGCCGGCGTGATGCAGGCGAACGTCATCTGGAACACCACGAAGACCAGTTCCGGCAGGTAGACGTTGTTGGAGAACGTCGCGCCATAGGTGGTCGCATCGACGCCCATCAGGAACATCTTGGAGAACCCACCGAAGAAGTGGTTATCCCCGCCGCTGGTGAACGCCATCGAATAGCCCCAGCCCACCCAGACGAGCGAGGCGACCGAAACGATCGTGAGGACCTGCATCAGCACGCTGAGCATGTTCTTGGTGCGGACCAGGCCGCCGTAGAACAACGCGAGCGCCGGAACGCTCATCATCAGCACGAGCGCCGCGCAAACGAGCATCCAGGCGGTGTCGCCCTTGTTGACCATGCCGGCCATCTGCTCGGCGGTCGGCGCCTTGATCAGGGTGGTAGCGACGGCTGCGGCGGTTTCAGTAGCCGTTGCAGCGGCCGCCGTTGCAGTCGCGGCCGCGTCGGACGCGGCAGCGGTAGCTTCTTGAGCGAACGCGGCGGTGGCGGCGAAGAGCGATGTGCCCAACGCGCCGGCGCCGCACAGAATTTTGCGGATCATGGTGGATTCCCTCCTGTCGGTCCCGATGCGAGTCATAGGGCGGTGTCGCCGGATTCGCCGGTGCGGATGCGCACGGCCGAAACCAAGTCGAGCACGAAGACTTTGCCGTCACCGATCGCTTCGGTGCTGGCGACCTGCTGGATCGTCTCGACGATTTGCGGAACCAGGTCGTCGCTGGCGGCAATTTCGATCTTCACCTTGGGCAGCATGTTCGTGGAATATTCGGCGCCGCGGTAGATCTCGGTCTGCCCCTTCTGCCGTCCGAAGCCCTTGACTTCGGAAACGGTCATACCCGCGACGCCCAAGGCGCCAAGCGCCTCACGGACTTCATCGAGCTTGAAGGGCTTAATGATCGCGATGATGAATTTCATGCCGATCCCCTGTTAAGCCAGCCGGCACCATGCCGGCATGTCCCTCCGCTTTCGCAAAGACCATGCCAGTTTACGTTTCGGTAGGATTTCCGGGACGGGCCCCTCATGCTGCGACTGCGAACGGAAGCTGCGCCGCCCGAATCTTCAGCAGTTGCCTATTTTTTAGGCAGTACTAGCCGGGCGACGACGGGTAAATGGTCCGAGGCGACCGCGGCCAGGGCGCTGTGGTGAACGCCGACCGACGTCACCTCCCAGCGCTCGGAAACCGCGATCCGATCGAGCTGCGCCACCGGCCGCCGCGAGGGGAAGCTGCGCCCCGGGGCGAGCAGCCGCCAGCCGTGCGTCAACTCCCGGAAGCAGCCGCCGTGGCGGGACCATTCGTTGAAATCGCCCATCAGCACCGCCGGGTGATCGCCCTCGCAGTCGCCGCAATGATCGATCACCGTGCGCACCTGCTCGCGCCGGCGCAGGCCCGACAGGTCGAGGTGCATGCCGACCACCCGCAGCGGATGTCCGCCCGCGATCAGGTCGGCGCGGATCGCCCCGCGCGGCTCCAGCATGGGCAGCGGCACCATCGCGGCCGAGACGATCTCGATATCCCGCCGCACCAGCAGCGCATTGCCATGCCAGCCCATGCTGTCGGGCCGGCCGAGGTGGCCGTGGTCGATCGGCACCACGCGGTAATGGGTATGATCGTCGATCGCCGGGCGCGGCAGCACGCCGGCGCGGGCGCCATAGCGCAGATCGGCCTCCTGCAGCGCCACGATGTCGGCATCGATCTCGCGCAGCACGGCGATGATCCGATCGGGATCGCGCCGCCGGTCGAGCCCCACGGCCTTGTGGATGTTGTAGCTGGCGAAAGTGAGTTGCATGGTCCGCTCCGGCGTAGGCAACGTACGAGCGCGCGACAAGTGGCCGGCGCGCGCGCTGCCCGTCAGCGCTCCTTGGTGGCGCTGAACACCAGTTCAGGGTTGCGTTCCTGCTGGTAGCTGACGTCCCAGATCGAGCGCGCCATGAAGACCGGGTCGCCATCGCGATCCCGCGCGAGGTTGGACTTGTTGATGTCGGTAAAGCCCTTGAGCGCCACCTCCGAGCCCTTGAGCCAGCGCGCGGTATCGAACGGGGCTTGTTCGAGCACCGCCTCGACCTTGTATTCGGCCTCGAGCCGGCTGATCAGCACTTCGAGCTGGAGCTGGCCGACCACCCCGACGATCCACTGCGCGCCGATCTCCGGGTAGAACACCTGGATCACGCCTTCTTCCGACAGATCGTCGAGCGCCTTGCGCAGCTGCTTGGTCTTGGTCGGGTCCTTCAGCACCACCCGGCGCAGGATTTCGGGGGCGAAGTTGGGCAGGCCGATGAAGCGGATCTCGTTCTTCTCGCTCAGCGTATCGCCCACCCGCAAGGTACCGTGGTTGGGAATGCCGATGATGTCGCCGGGCTGGGCCGAATCGGCGATCTCGCGATCCTGGGCAAAGAACAGGATCGGCGAATGCACCGCGATCGGCTTGCCCAGCGCCGACGGGGTGAGCTTCATCCCGCGTTTGAACGTGCCCGAAACCAGCCGCATGAACGCGATGCGATCGCGGTGCTGCGGGTCCATGTTGGCCTGGACCTTGAAGATGAAGCCGGTCACTTCGGCCAGGTCAGGGCTGATCACGCCGGCCGACGAGGGCTGCGGCCGCGGCGGCGGGGCATAGTCGGCGATCGCCTCGATCAGTTGGGCCACGCCGAAATTCTTCAGCGCCGACCCGAAGTAGACGGGGGTCATGTCGCCGTTGCGGTAGGCCTCGAGGTCGAACTGCGGATAGCCGCCGGTCGCCAGCTCGACCTCGTCGGCGATGTCCGCCGGCAGTTCGGGGGTCACGTCGATCTTGCCCAGGAACTCGCGGCTGTCGCCTTCGGGACGGGCGACGTTGCCGGTCGCCAGGTCGAGCACGCCCTGGAACAACCCGCCCATCCCGACCGGCCAGGCCATCGGGCACACGTCCAGCGCCAGCGCATCGGCGACCTGGTCCATCAGGTCGAACGGCGAGCGGCCTTCGCGGTCGACCTTGTTGATGAACGTCACGATCGGCACCGAACGCATCCGGCAGACCTCGAACAGCTTGAGCGTCTGCGGCTCGATGCCCTTCGCGGCGTCGATCACCATGATCGCCGAATCGACCGCGGTCAGCGTGCGATAGGTATCTTCGGAAAAGTCCTCGTGGCCCGGGGTATCCAGCAGGTTGAAGGTGATGCCGTTGCGCTCGAACGTCATGACCGAGCTGGTCACCGAGATCCCGCGCTGCTGCTCGATCTTCATCCAGTCGGATCGCGCCCGCCGCGCCTGGCCCCGCGCCTTGACCTCGCCGGCAAGGTGGATCGCCCCGCCCTGCAGCAGCAGCTTCTCGGTCAGCGTGGTCTTGCCCGCATCGGGATGCGAGATGATGGCGAAAGTGCGGCGATTGGAACTCATGGTTGCGGCGGTTAGCGCCGATGCCGGTTGCCGTCCATGCTCGGCGCGGTGCCAAAGATCCCGAACGCCGCGATGACGCGGTTCACGCTGGTCCAGGAAGCGGAGCGCGAATGGCGCAACGACCGCCCCGAAACCGCGCCGTCCGGAACGCCGGCCAGCCCACCCGCCAGCCCACCCGCGCACTGGGCACCCCCTCACGCCCCTTACCGGCGAACCGTCACCGCCATGCGGAAGGCCATGGTGGCGTGCGGCGGCAGGCTGACGACGCCCGGCTTGTCGCGGAAATCGCCGTCGTAGCCGAGCGGATCGGCGATGCCCTGCCACGGCTCGATGCACAGATAATGCGCGCCCGGCTTTTGCCAGATGCCGAGCATCGGCGTGTCGGGAAAGGCGATGTCGAGCGCCGTTCCCCCCGGCGCGCCGAAGCTGAGCGAGCGGCTGTGCAGCTCGTCCCAGATCAGCGCGTCGGCCGCGAACAGATCCGCCTCGGGGGCGAGCGTGCGGCTGGCCACGGGGCTTTCGAACGGCTGGGGCAACAGCAGCCCGCTCGGCCCGTCGATCCGGCGGATCGGTTGCGGCTCGGCTTCGGCAAACACGATGCGGTGCGCGGCTTTCTCCGCCCCGCCGGGCAGCGGCCAGGCGAACGCCGGGTGAAAGCCGAAGCTGAACGGCAGCGGCATGGCGCCGGGATTGGTTACCGTCGCGGTCAGGTAGAGCGCCATGCCGTCGAGCCGGAACGCCAGCTCCAAACCGAAGGCGAAGGGATAGACCGCGCGGGTCGCGGCGCTATCGCCCAGGTGGAAGCGCACCCCGGCCGCATCGTGCGCGCGGCATTCGAACAAGCTGGTCCGGGCGAACCCGTGCTTGGGCAGGGCGTAAGTCGCGCCATCCACCCGGTAGCGCCCCGCGTTCAGCGCGCCGACGACCGGGAACAAGACCGGCGCATGGCCCGTCCAGAACGCCGGATCGGCATCCGTCAGATACTCGCGCCCCGCCGCATCGCGCAGCGACCACAGCTCCGCGCCGAGCGGATTGATCCGGGCGGTAAGATCGCCCGAGGTGATGGTGATGAGATCGGGGACGGTCATGGCCTGCCCATACCACACCCACCGTCACGCTGAACGCGTTTTGGGAGTGTCCTGGTGCGTCAGGTAAGCCTGATTGAAGAACGGATAAGCCCTGAACTTGGAGTTCAGGAATGACGTTTCGACTTTGGCAAATTACGTGTGCAGCCGCGCTTGTTATCGCCTGCAGTGTCCAATCCTCGGCTCAGCTAAGCGCCGCCGCCCTGTTCGGGGTTTTCAACAAGCATGGACCGGTAAGGGGTGGCGACAATTTCATCGGGGCCGAGACTGCATGGCTCGCGCATAAAGCATTCGACCCATCTGCGCGCATCGACTTTGCCGATGAAAAAGGTTCGGGTCATTGACAGAATATGGTCTGGGCGTCCTTCCAGCGTATACAGAGCGACTGCGGTTATGACCGGGTGCACTGTTTGAGTGTCGTCCACCTGCTCGAACCATGGAACATGGCCCTTCGACATACCTCCAGCGCATGGAACTGTGTCTTGCCCGCCTGGCGGCAGGACATGTTCACACTTATCGAAAAGGGCCGTTATTCCCTTCTGCCAAAGGGTCATGGATTCCCCGAAATCGGGGCCACGAAACTCCAGTTTGGCAAAGACATTGAAATTCTCGGCGGCACTCTGTCCGGTGTTCTTGAACACGAGGTCCATACGGTAGCGAATGCCGCCATGAGCATCACTTTCCCAAAATTTCGGGGTGATCCCAATCGTCACCCACGCGCGCTGGGCGGCAGCGGCGATATCATTTTGCCGCTCCATCGCTCTGGTCGCTTTGGCGGTATCGTCAACCGCTTCACGAGTGAGCGTCACTTGTTGATAAATCAGACGAGTACCGATCGTCGTGACGACGAAAGTCGCGATGGCCGTGCAGACCATCCAGAACGCCCACAGCGCAGAGGCCTCCTGGGCAGCGAGATCGCGCTTGTCGTTGTCCTCGCCGTGAGTGGGGCGAGGGTTTGCTATAGCGCGTTCAACCTGGCCGGGAAGTCCCGCAATGTCTGGCAAGCTATCGGATGGGCCGTGGTAACTCTCACCTCCGCCGAGCTCGCTGCTTATTGACTGCTGGTTGCGGTATTGGGGATTTCCTGATGCCCCCAGCATCAAGCCAAAGCCGAACGTGACGAATAGGAGTGCTAGACCCGCAAATGTAGCTAGAACGCGCCAATTGCTGCCATACATTGGTTCAAGAACCCCCATTTGCCCAGCGCGGGAATATGAGGGTTAATCAGACAGAAGTCACGAAGGGCCAATTCCGAGCAAGAACGCTTCGACGCGCTGCTAAGCATATGACCGAAGGCGAGGCCCCCGATCCGCCGTCATCCTGAACTTGTTTCAGGATCCATTT
>JBDSOM010000049.1:0-3645 GCA_039914785.1 Novosphingobium sp. | reverse complement strand
AACGCGGAAGCCGGGGAACAGCCGCGCAGCGTTGCGGCAGATCAGATTCTCGATTGCGATGTAAGTCGCGGCCTCGCCGGGGATGCGCACGAACCGCGGCAAGGCGGCGGGGACGAGGATCATCTCCATGACCTTGGCGTTGTCGGCCGATCGTTCCAGCGGGAGGAGAATGCCCATGCCCTGGCTGGAGACGAACGGAAACGGATGCGCGGGATCGATCGCCTGCGGCGTGATCACCGGCATGATATGCGTCACGAAATAGTCGGCAAGCCACCGCTCGTCGGCGGCGCTCAGGCGTTCGTCGCCGGCGATCGCGACGCGCTGATCAAGCAAGAGCGCCTGCAGTTCGCTGCGGATTTCCTGCTGCATGAGCTCGAGCTCGGTCACCGCTTCGCGGATCGCGGCGAGCTGCTGCGAGGGCGTGCGCCCGTCGGTGGAGGTTTCCTCGATATGGCGGCGGACCTGGCCGGCGAGCCCGGCGACGCGGACCATCATGAATTCGTCGAGATTGCTGCCCGAGATCGAGAGAAAGCGCAGCCGCTCAAGCAACGGATAGTCGGGGTTGCGCGCTTCGGCGAGAACGCGCTGGTTGAATGCCAGCCAGCTCAGCTCACGATTGAAGAAACGCTGTTCCGGGGTCGTTGCGATGATCTCACTTCCCGCGCTGCCGTCCACGTCCATCGTCCCGCCCAAAGCGCCAAGTGTCAACGCCCGATGGTGCAGCGATGTTACAAGGGTGTGACAATGCTGCGACGTTAGGGCCGCGACGTGGGGTCCGCGACGATCGGGCCACGACGATTAGGCCAAAACGATCGGGACGCGATCAGCCCGGTTGCGCGCGGTCGATCAGGTCCATGAAATCGCGAGCCGCGTTGCGGTCGGCCTCATCCTTGAAGGCGACGTCGAGATCGGGCGCCGAGCCGAGCATGTGCATTACCGTCCACAAGGCGAAACGGCGGCTGCGGTCTCGCTCCAGCCCGAAGTCCACAGACATGTGTTCGATGCCGCTTTCGAGCGTGGCGGGGGTGATGGCGGCCAGATCGGTGGTGCCGAAGTAGCGTTGGAGCTGATCGTTGAAGTCCATCCGCCGGCCATAGCGCAGGCGCGGGGCGGGGCAAGTCGCCCGATCCCCTGCTTCAGCCCGCGGGCGGGTCCTCGTCGATCAGCATCGGCTCGGTGAAGACGGGCTCGCCCCGCACGGCGCGCAGCATCTCGCCGAACTTGCGCACCTCGGCGGGCGTGTATTCGGCCAGGTTGGTGCGGATGATGCGCGAGGTTTCGGCGCGGATCTCGGTAAGGGCGCGCGTGCCCAGCGGCGTCAGCGTCAGTTCGACGCGGCGGCGATCGACTTCGCCGGGGCGCGAGGTGACGAGGTTGGCTTCGGTCAGCCGGGCAAGCTCGGCGGTGATCAGGCTGCGTCCGCAGCACAATGCGGTCGCGAGTTCGAGCGGATAGAGCATGCCGTTGGCGAGCAGATTGAGAATGAACGACCCGCGCGGACCCAGATTGTATTGCTTGGTCACTTTCGCGTTGCCTTCGCGCAGTGGGCGCTGGGCAAAGGCCACGCCTTCGCAGATCAGGCCGATGTCGATCCAGTCGAGCTCGCCCGCCCGCTTTGCGCCGGTATAGAAGCTGGCGATCTTGCGCCTCGTTGCGGCTCGAGAAGCTTCGCCCATCAGGATTTCGGCGCGAACGACGAGCAAAAGGCGGACTGTGCGGTCGGCCCGCCGCTGAGGATCTGGCACGTGCCGCAGCCGCCCTGGGTCGGACCGTAAAAGGCGCACGTGCCGCAGCGCTTGGTCGCATCGGGAGCCGGATCGACGAATTCCACCGCGCGCCGCAGGTTCTTCTGGGTCATCGACAGCTTGGTTGCGTCGTAGCAGACCGGCGGCGCCTGGGCGAGGGCCTGACGCGCGCCGAGGATGGCGATCGGCGCAAGTCCGGTGAGGGCGATGAAGCGGCGGCGGGTCTCGGTCATGGATGCACTCCATAGCGCTGCGGACCGCGCCGCACTAGTTCAAGTTTATCCTATTGTGAGGGCGCGCGAAGCTCAGCGGCGATTTTGGGGCGCTCAGTCCTTGGTCAGCAACAGCGCCGCTGCCAGCGGGCCGCCCCCCGAAGTCGCCACCGCGACCCGCGGATCGCCTGGGATCTGCCGTTCGCCGCCGCCGCCGCGCAGCTGCAGAACCGCCTCGTGGGCGAAGCCGAACCCATGCATTCGTCCGGCACCAAGCTGGCCGCCGCCGGTGTTCATCGGCAGTTCCCCGTCAAGCGCGATGCGGGTGCCGCCCTCAATGAACTTGTGCCCTTCGCCTACTTCGCAGAACCCCAGGGCTTCGAGCCACGAGATCGGGAAGAACGCGAAGCCGTCGTAGAACTGGACGGTGTCGACATCCTTGGGCGTGTAGTCGGTCTTGGCCCACAAGTCCGGCCCGGTCGCGTACGACGCCATCCAGTCGGCCTGATCCCAGCTCCAGCGTTCGACCTTGCCGGCGCTGGCGGCGATGCGAATCGGCGTAGCCGTGATCTCGTCGAGCGCATCGCCGGCCGACACGATCAGCACCGTCGAGCAATCGGTAAAGCGGTCGCAGTCGTAAAGACAGAACGGCGAGGTGATCATCCGCGCCGACATGTACTTGTCGAGCGTCAGCGGCTCCTTCGTGATCGCCCGCGCGCGGGGGTTCTTCGAGGCATTCCGCGTAGCGTTCAGCGCCACCTGGGCGAGTTGCTCGCGCGTCATGCCGTACTTGTGGACGTGCCGCATCGCGTACTGCGCGACCCAGGTCGCGGCCGAAATCGCGAAGAACGGCGCGGTCCACTGCGAATACCCCTCGACATGCTCGCGGCGCAGCGCCGGATATTCCTCGGGCCGGGCCATCGCCGCCGCCTCGTACACGGTGCGGAAGCAGATGACGTGACGCGCCTGGCCGGTCTTCACCGCGTTGGCCGCCTCGGCGATCGCGGAAAGCTGGGCCGGGATTTCGCCGCCACCGAAGTGCCAGCGCGCCTTGATCCCGAACTGCTCGATCACTTCGTCCACGCCGACCGGCGAGAACCCGAGGTAGCCGTGGCTCTTGCCCGGATAGCTGGCGACGCCGTCGATCTGGTCGAGCGTCAGCCCGGCGTCGTTCAGCGCTTCCTGGATCGCATCCTTGGTCAGGCCCATCGGCGAGCGGGTCAGGCGCATGCCGACCTCGGACAGGCCGATGCCGGTGATGTAGGCTTCGTTGCTGCGGGCCATGATCAGGCAACCTTCTCGAATACGGGAAACCAGATGCCGTCCTGCTCGTCGAAGATGACTTGCACTTTGTCGTCGAAGCGGACGTCATCGACGGGCGTGCCGACGATGTTCGTCGTCAGCACCACGTCGGGCACGCCGTCGAGCCGTACACGGGCGATCACGAACGGCACTTCCAGGCCCGGCATCCAGGGCTGGTAGTTGATCGTGAACGTGTCGATCGCGCCGGTCCCGGCCACCGCCTCGGCGGCCATGTTTTCCGATTGGCAATGGCGGCAGATCTGGCGGGGCGGATGCGTGAACTGGCCGCAATCGCCACACTTCATCAGGTTGAGCTTGCCTTCGGCGCCGCCCGTCCAGAAGGGGCGGTTGTCGTTATCCAGCTTGGGCCGGGGGCGGGGGGGGCT
>JBDSOM010000101.1:0-3085 GCA_039914785.1 Novosphingobium sp. | reverse complement strand
CGAACCGGCGGCCGCGATCGGGCGGTCGGTGAAAGACTGCCACTTTTCGTGGGTCAGGATCATGACGATGATCGCGTCGCTCCACTGCATCGCGGCGGCGGTCTCGTCGGTGAAACGGGGCTCGTTCACGAACCCGATCGCTTCATAAAAGGCGATCGACTTCGCCAGATCGCGCACGGGCATGTTCACGAAAATCATTTTGGTCACGAGGTCTCTCCGTTCGACTGCTGGCGAATCGCTGTTGCCTAAACCTGCCACGTCAGTTACAAAAAGCAACTATGAAGTTACAAAAAGAAACGAATAGTCCAAAATCGAGCATTCTGCCTGCCACCTCCGGGCGCCACGGCAAATGGTATGACGACGCTTGCGGCACGGCGTTCGCGCTCGAACTCGTCGGGGAGCGGTGGTCGCTGCTGATCGTGCGCGAACTGATGTTCGGTGGAAGGCGCTTCTCGGATTTGCGGGGCGGGCTGCCCGGAATCAGCGCCAAAGTGCTGACGGAGCGGCTCGATGGGCTGGAAGAGGCGGGTATCCTCCAGCGCCGGCAACTGCCGCCGCCGGTGTCCGCCCAGGTCTATGAGCTCACGCAGTGGGGTTACCGCGCCGAAACCGCGATCAAGGAACTGGGGCGCTGGGCGGCGATGTCGCCGCGCCACGATCCCACCCTGCCGCTATCGCCGGCCTCGCTGATGCTGAGCTTTCGCACGATGTTCGACGGCCAGCGCGCGGGCGACTTGCGGACCAGCGGGGCGATCCGCATCGGCAACGAGCGCTTCTTGGTCGAAGTCGCGGAGGGGGGGCTGCGGGCCGAACGCGGAGAACTTGCCGCGCCGGACTTCACGCTGACCGCGCCCGTCGCGATGCCGATCGCCGGTCTGGTCTATGGCAAGGCCCCGCTTGAGGCACTGCCCGGACTGGAAGTGACCGGGAAGCCCAAGAAGCTGGCGCGCTACCTCGATTGCTTTCATTTGCCGGCTAAAACGGGATGAAATCACTCTGATTCGTCGATCATGAGCCCTGCCAGGGTGCCGTCACAGCCAGGGAGAAGGCCGCTCGCGCGAACATTCGGCGGTGTCTCGGGTAAAGTTCAGGGCAAGCTGGCGGCCCAGGTCGCGTGCCGCCGTCGCCACGGCCTAGTCATGCCACGCCTCGCTGATGGCTGCGGCGATGGCTGAGGTCGGTGCGCTGCGCGGCTAGATCACGCGCACCGCCCCGGCGTGCCGTTGCGACAATCGAGGTGCCCACAGGCGAAAGTCTGTTGCAGCGCGGCGCGCCCGCCTATAGGCCCGCTTCCGCTATGACCGACATTCCCAACATCCAGCCCGCCGCCTCTTCTTACCAAGATGGGCGCGCCACCACGATCCTGCCCGCGCCGGATCGCGAAGTCAGCGCGCGCGAGCTTTTCGGGATCGACATCGACATGATGGTCCCCGCCTTCAGCGAAGCGGACGAGCGGGTGCCCGACTTCGACGATAGCTACGTGTTCGATCCGGACACCACGCTCGCGATCCTGGCGGGTTTCGCCTACAATCGCCGGGTGATGGTCCAGGGCTATCACGGCACCGGCAAGTCGACCCACATCGAGCAAGTCGCCGCCCGCCTCAACTGGCCGTGCATCCGCATCAACCTGGATGCGCACATCAGCCGCATCGATCTGGTCGGCCGCGATGCGATCGTGCTGCGCGATGGCCTCCAGGTTACCGAGTTTCGCGAAGGGCTGCTGCCCTGGGCGCTGCAGACCCCGACCGCGCTGGTCTTCGACGAATACGACGCCGGCCGCCCCGACGTGATGTTCGTGATCCAGCGCGTCCTGGAAACCGAGGGCAAGCTGACCTTGCTCGATCAGAACCGCGTGATCCGCCCGAACCCGTGGTTCCGCCTGTTCGCCACCGCCAACACCGTCGGGCTGGGCGATACCAGCGGGCTTTATCACGGCACCCAGGCGATCAACCAGGGCCAGATGGACCGCTGGAACATCGTCGTCGGGCTCAACTACCTGCCGGCGCAAGTCGAGGCGGAGATCGTGCTCAAGAAGTCCACCGGGATCGCCGAAAAGGTTGTCGGCCAGATGGTCAAGGTCGCCGAACTGACCCGCCAGGGCTTCATCAACGGCGACATCTCGACCGTGATGAGCCCGCGTACCGTGATCACCTGGGCGCAGAACACCGCGATCTTCAAGGATCCCGGCTTTGCCTTCCGCCTGTCGTTCCTCAACAAGTGCGACGAGACCGAGCGGATGCTGGTCGCGGAATACTACCAACGCGTGTTCGGCACCGAATTGCCCGAAAGCGTGGTGGGCAAGGGCTGATCGATTATCCGTTGGGCAAGACGAGGTACTTCTCGCTCGTCCGCTTGGCGTTGTAATCCAGCGCCGTGTCGCGGGTCAGCATTTCCGCCAGGCCGATCTTCGCCTTGTAGCTGCTCGCGAACGTCGTGGTCAGGCCGTCGCGCACGCGCTGGCGGAGCGTTTCGGCTTCGGCGGGGCTGGTTTTCGCCAGGAACGGCGTCAGCAG
This sequence comes from Novosphingobium sp., assembly GCA_039914785.1. Lineage (GTDB taxonomy): Bacteria > Pseudomonadota > Alphaproteobacteria > Sphingomonadales > Sphingomonadaceae > Novosphingobium. The sequence continues at coordinate 572 of JBDSOM010000101.1, read as the reverse complement.
CCAGCCGGACAGGCCCCAGGAAAAGCCGAAGCTGCGGGTGATGATCGTCGGTCCGGTGTCCAGCATTCCGTAGTTGTAGACCTGCTTCCAGGTGCTCGAACCATACGTGCTGTAGCCCGCGCCGTCGCTGGCTACGGCTTCCATGCCCGCGAGGATCTGGCCGATCAGCGGGCCGCCGCCGATTGCATCGAACGCCACGGTCGCGCCGGTCGCAGCCAGCGCGGCGACGAGGTCGTCCTTGAAGCGCTCGGCGCTGGTATCGACCACGTGCTCGGCACCCAGGCCCTTGAGCAGCGCGACTTGCGCCGGACTGCGCACGATGTTGACGAGCGGAATGCCGTCCTCGCGGCAGATTTTCACGAGCATCTGCCCCAGGTTCGACGCGGCAGCGGTGTGGGCCAGTGCGCTGTGGCCATCGCGCTTCATCGTTTCCACGAAGCCCAGCGCGGTCAGCGGGTTGACGAACGCGGCGGCGCCTTGCTCGGCGGTGACGCCCTCGGGCAGCGTCAGGCAGCCCCGCGCGTCGACGATCCGGTACTGCGCGTACATGCCCCCGCCGACGCAGGCGACGA
>JBDSOM010000089.1:0-5083 GCA_039914785.1 Novosphingobium sp. | reverse complement strand
GGATCGGCCGCCGGCTTGGCGGCGGACGCCAACTGCACCGCATCGCTGTCAGCCTTTACAGGGACTTCGGGTTCCGCTGGCTTCGCGTCTTTCGTGGGCTTTGCGGACCCACCCTCAGCCGTTGCCGGCTTCGTGGGGGGGGCTTCTTCCTCATCGCCTTCGATCGTGGCGATTACGGTGCCGACTTTCACGCCCTCGGACCCTTCCGGGATCAAGATCTTGCCGATCGTGCCTTCGTCGATCGCTTCGAATTCCATCGTGGCCTTGTCAGTCTCGATCTCGGCCAGGATGTCGCCGGACTTTACCGTATCGCCTTCCTTGACGAGCCACTTTGCAAGCTTGCCCTCTTCCATCGTCGGCGAGAGCGCGGGCATCTTGAGTTCGACGGCCATCAGTAGCGCTCCACCAGCACGTCAGTATACAATTCGGCGGGTGCCGGCTCGGGCGAGCTTTCAGCGAAGTCCGCGGCCTCGGTAACCACCGCGCGGATGCGCTTGTCGATTTCCTTGATCTTGTCCTCCGCGACGCCGCGTTTGAGCAGTTCGACTTTCGCGCCCTCGATGGGATCGTGGTTTTCGCGCATGTCCTGGACTTCTTCGCGGCTGCGGTACTTGGCGGGGTCAGACATCGAATGTCCGCGATAGCGGTAGGTTCGCAGTTCCATCAGCACCGGGCCATTGCCCGCGCGGACGTAAGCCAGCGCCTGTTCGGCCGCCTGGCGAACCTTCAGCACGTCCATCCCGTCGACATCCATGCCGGGGATGCGGAAGGCGGTGCCGCGGCGATAAAAATGCGTCTCCGCGGACGAGCGCTTGACCGCCGTGCCCATGGCGTAGCCATTGTTCTCGATCACGAAGATAATCGGCAACTTCCACAGCGCCGCCATGTTGAAGCTTTCATAGACCTGGCCCTGGTTGGCCGCGCCGTCGCCGAAGTAAGCAACGCAGACGCCGCCATCCTCGTTGTATTTGTGCCCGAAGGCGAGACCGGTCCCGAGCGGGACTTGCGCGCCGACGATCCCGTGGCCGCCAAAGAACTTATGCTCGACACTGAACATGTGCATCGAACCGCCCTTGCCCTTCGAGATGCCGGCCTGGCGCCCCGTCAGCTCCGCCATGATGAGTTTGGGATCGATCCCGTAGGCGAGCATGTGGCCGTGGTCGCGGTATCCGGTGATCACGCTGTCCTTGCCTACCTGGAGCGCCGACTGCAATCCGACCGCGACCGCCTCCTGGCCGATGTAGAGGTGGCAGAACCCGCCGATCAGGCCGAGGCCGTAAAGCTGGCCGGCCTTTTCCTCGAACCGGCGGATGAGGACCATCTGCTCGTAGAAGGTCAGCAGCTGCCCGTCGCTGGCCGGGTAGAGAGGGCTGGCTTCATAGGCTTGCTGCAGGCTACGCAGTTCGAAATTCTCGTCGGTCGGTGCGGACGCGGCCTTGGTGCTGACGGACTTGGTCAATGTGATGATTCCCTGGGGAGTGGACTCATCACGAGCTATAGGACCAAGTCGCGCGGCGGAAAATGGCGAAGGCCACATTTTCTTGCGTCGGTTTGTAATATTTTGCAGGAGGACGTCGCCCTACCCTGCGTCGCGCTATTTGCCGAGCAGCATTACCATCTCGTCGGGATGAACGACGTTGAGATTGCTGCGCAGCAATTCGCCGGCGAGATCGGGATCGGCGTGGCGCGGATCGAGCAGAGCCACGCGATTGCTGATCTCGTCGCGCTCCGCGGAAAGCCGGACGATTTCCTCCTGCCGCTGTTCGAGCAGACGGCGATGCTCGCCCCACGAAAGGATCCCGCTGGGCCCCGCGACGGCGATGCCGCCGAGCAGCAGCAAGGACGCCAGCGCAATGCCTTGCGTCACGCTTTCCTTCTGCAACTTAGGATCACCCCGGAGTCTCTTCATATACCTAGAGAATCACAGTTAATGTCGCGGTTCAAGGGGAAATCCCCCGGAACCCCCGAATTGTTACAACATGGGGAAGTCGCGGGTACCTGCCGGATGGATAGGCTTGCCTGTCCCTTCTGGGGGACGCGAAATGCTGTTGACCCTGCGCGCGATGAACGCGCCAGGCGAATCGCCCGCGCGATATTACATCGCCAAACCCGGATTGAGCACGCCCCCTTTGGTCACCGCGCGGGCGACCGCTCGGCACGCATAGTCGCCCGACACCGATGATGCTTAGGGCCGAACGCGTATAAGTATAGATGCGATTCTGCAGATCGTCATCCCTGCGCTACTGCATGGCACTCAGCTCGCCATAATTATCGCCGCCGCCGCGACGTGGCTGCGGCCGGAGGTGGTGCCTCCCCATCGCGCAGTGAACTTTGCCGTATTGATCGCGCTCATCTCCTCTGAGGCGGGCGGGTACTCTTCGGCAATATTCATGATGATGGTCATGATGGAGCCATGGCGCGGGCGCGGGCTCCCGGTGGCGATCATCTTATGTTACATATTGGCGCTACCGATCGATCTCGCGGTCGATCAGATCGCGCCAGTGGTCCGTGATACCTACTTCCGCCACAGCACAACGATCATCACCGCCTACGTTAAGCTGGGACCCTTCATCCGGCCACTGCTGATCCAGATTATCGCGGTCTCACTGGTGTGCGTGACATTGCGGGACGTATGGACCGACATACGCACCCAAGGCTGGTCGGGTCGCTGGCGCTTCCGGAAAGATAGCCCGCTCTTGCCCGGCGTACAGCGGCCGCGGGCACCTGAAGCGCCATGATCGTCGCTCTCCGTCGGCAGTGGCCAATCGCGCTGATCCTGCTCTCCGCCCTCGGCTTGCGCCTCTACAGCATCCGCTTCGGCCTGCCTGCGCTCAACGACCCCGATGAACTGATGTTCGAGCTCGGCTCCATGCGGATGCTGCGCGGTCCGACGCTCAATCCGGGCTGGTTCGGGCATCCGGCGACGACGACCATGTATGTGCTGGCGATCGTCGATGTCGCGGTGTTCGTAACCGGCTGGATCGCGGGCTGGTTCCCCACCATCAAGGATTTCGCCACCGCGATCTACGCTGATCCTGCCTGGATGATCCTGCCCGGCCGGATCGCGATGACCCTGTTCGCGCTGGGCACGATCCAGCTGACATTCCAGCTAGCCACCCGGCTGTTCGACCGATCGACGGGGCTGTTCGCCGCCGGCTTGCTGGCAGTCAGCCCGGTCCATCTGACCTGGTCACAGATCATCCGGTCCGACATGATGGCGTCCTTCTTCATGCTGCTGTGCCTGCTGTCGGCGCTCGCCATTGCGCGGCACGACCGGCGGTGGGACTATGGGTTGGCCGCCTTGTGGCTGGGCGCGGCGATTGCGACAAAATGGCCGTTCGCCTTGTCGGCGCTGGCGATCGGCGGCGCTGTGTGGCTGCTGCTGCGCGACGGCCGCATCTCCTGGCGGCAGGCCGCCGGACGGCTGCTGGCGACCGGCTTGCTGGCAGGTCTCTTACTGTTTTTGATCTCGCCCTATCTGCTGCTCGACTATCCCACGGTGCTGCGCAACCTGAACGGCGAAGGGCAGGCGCGGCACTTAGGAGCGACCGGCGGCTCGCTTTGGCAGAACGCGCGCTGGTACCTGACCGGGCCGCTCTATTCCGGGCTCGGCGCGGCCGGTCTGGCCCTGCTGCCGGTCGGCATAGTGTTCGTGTGGCGCGCCCCGACCGCGCGCGCGCTGCTCCTGCCGGTCGCTGGCGGTTTCTTCGTGGTGCTCTGCACGCAGACCTTATTGTGGGAACGCTGGGCGCTGCCCTTGCTGCCGTTCTGCGCCATCGCGATCGGTGTCGCTTTGACCCGTCTGACCGCTGGATTCACGGCACTCTGGCGGCAGGCAACGTTGCTGATCCTGGGATTACTGATCGCCTTGCCGCTGCTCGCCCGCGCGCGCGACGATGCGCGAGCACGGCTGAATGACACGCGCCAGATCGCGACGGCCTGGGCACGCGCGCATATTCCATCCGGCAGCAGTGTTCTGATCGAGCATTTCGCGTTTGACCTGGTTAGCCAGCCCTGGCGCCTTCTGTTCCCAGTCGGCGACGCTGGCTGCGTCGATGTGATCGCATTTCTCCAGGGCAAGATGGGTTATGGCTTGATCGACCAAGCGCGGGGCAGCCGCGCTAATCTCGATTACGGCACGATGGCGCCAGCGCGGCGTGGCGAATGCCAGCCCGACTTCGCGATCCTGACAGAGTACGAGCGCTACCTGAATGAACGCGCGGCCTTCCCTACCGAGTATATGGCCTATCGGGAGTTGCTCGCCCATGGAAAGATCGTGGCCCGGTTCGCGCCACAGGCCGGCGTCACGGGGGGGCGATCGGTAGTCATCGTCCGCTTCGACGGTCCGCATCAGAGGTCTCTGCGATGAGGGCGTGGATCGTGGCAACAACGTCCTTGCTAGCAATGCTGTGCGCCCCTGCCGGTGCAAAGCCTACCGACGATGAGGCGCGGGTGCGCGCTCTGTTCGAGCAATGGCGAAACACCCAGCGCCCCGCTCCCAACACTCTCGCCCCCCCGAAGCGCCGCAAAACTCCGCCAGCCGCCCTGCCTCGAAGCGCGGTAACAAGCGGTATGGGGATGCGCGTCAACCCGGTCCTGGGTCGGCGGATGTTGCATGCGGGTGCCGATTTGCGTGCCTCGTCCGGCACGACGATACGCGCCACCGCCGACGGCCTGGTGACGCATGCCGGCCGCGCAGGTGGCTACGGCCTCCTGGTGACGTTGCTCCATCAGGATGGCTACGAAACCCGCTACGCCCATATGTCACGCATTTTGGTCGCCCCGGGTAACCGCTTACGCAAAGGACAGATGATCGGCGAGGTCGGGTCCACCGGCCGATCGACGGGGCCCCACCTCCATTATGAGGTTCGCCACCACGGCCGCCCGATGGACCCCGTCCCATTCATGCGATCCAACAAGGGATGAAGTCGCAGCACTGAAAAAAGCCTCAGTGAAGAGGCGGCGGGTGACGTGACCCCCTAATTTTCCTCCAACTTCGATTAGAGTCCGGCCTGATGGAAGGACGGACTGATGAAGCGGATACGGTTTACGGAAGAACAGATTATCGGGGTGTTGCGGGAGG
>JBDSOM010000174.1:0-10260 GCA_039914785.1 Novosphingobium sp. | reverse complement strand
CGGGTAAGCTGGAGCCTCAGCGGGTAAGCCGGGGCTCTGCTGGTAAGATCGCCGCGGCGGAGAAATGCCGCCGGCCAGCCCTTGCCCGCGCGGGTCCATGTTCCTAACCGGAACAGGTGGCGGACATCGAATCCCCGATCGCAGAGAGATCCCAGCCCGGCGGAGCGCTCGCGCCGTTTCGCTATCCGGCGTTTCGCGCGATCTGGATCGCCAACCTCGCGTCCAACATCGGCTCGATGATCCAGTCGGTCGGCGCGGCCTGGCTGATGACCGACCTGACCTCGTCGCACCGGATGATCGCGCTGGTCCAGTCATCGGCGACGGTGCCGATCCTGTTGTTCGGCGTATTCGCGGGCGCGATCGCCGATAATTTCGACCGGCGGCGGGTCATGCTCGCAGCCCAGATCGGAATGCTGCTCGCCTCCGCGGGCCTGGCCGCGCTGACCTGGGGGGGAACGATCACGCCCACGCTGCTGATCGTCTTCACCCTGACCGTGGGCGCCGGCACCGCGCTGAATTCGCCGGCGTGGCAGGCCTCGGTGCGCCAGCAAGTCGGGCTCGCCGACCTGCCTCAGGCGATCTCGCTCAATTCGATCTCGTTCAACCTCGCGCGCACGGTCGGCCCGGCGCTGGGCGGACTGCTGATTTCGCTGTGGCACGTCAGCCTGGCGTTTGCGCTCAACGCCTTCAGCTTCGTCGCGATGATCGTCGTACTGCTGCGCTGGCGGCCGCAGTGGGAGCCACGCGAGCGCAAGCCGATCCTGCCCGCCATCGCGCTCGGCGTCCGTTTTTGCGCCGGGTCCTCGCCGATCCGCCGGGTCCTGCTACGCGGCCTGGTCCTCGGCTTCGGCCTGGCGGGCTATCAGGCGCTGGTGCCCGCTGCGGTCAGGGGTCCGCTCCACGGATCGGAGATCGACTTCGGGCTGATGCTCGGCCTGTTCGGCATCGGCTCGATCGCCTGCGCCCTGTTCCTCACCCGGCTGCGGCGGCGATTCGGGACGGAGGCCGTCATAACCCTAGCCACGCTCGCGTTCGTGGCCGCGCAGACCATTCTCGCCTCGGCGCATTCGCTCGCCCAGGCGCTGCCCGCCACGTTCATCGCCGGTGCCGGCTGGGTCGCCATCTTCACCACGATCAACATCGCCATGCAGATGCGCTCGCCTGAGGCGATCCTCGGGCGCTGCCTCTCGATCTACCAGGCGGTCTCGTTCGGCGGAATGGCCGTGGGATCATGGGTGTGGGGCGCGATCGCCGACTGGCGCGACTTGTCGTTCGCACTCCACGCCGCCTCGGTGTGGCTGGTCGTGACCCTGGTCATCCTGCGCTTCGTCGCGCCCATGCCGGGCAAGGACGAAGGCCGGATCGCCGCCGGCTAAGCTTTGCGCGCAACTTAACGGGAAGTTTACCATGTTGCGCCAGAACCCTGTGTGACAGGGAAAGGTGTTACGCCCCATGGATACGTATCGCGGCAGTTTGGCCGATCAAGGCGGATACCAGCCGCACGACGCCGATTCGGGATACGAATCCCGAGAGGACGAGATCGGCCGCGAGCCTCCGCCACTGGCGATCGGGCAGGACGAGCGCCGCATGCAGGTGCGCGCCTACAATCACTGGGCCAGTTTGCTGGACGGCCGCAGCTATCCCGAGGTCACCACCCTCGATCCCGAAAGCCTGCCGGACTTCGGCCCCTACAGCGTGTTGCTCGACTTCACGCGCGGGGTCGATAATCCCGCTATCCCATTCCTGGGCAAGCGCCTCGCGGAAGAATGCACCAGCGTCGATGGGCAGCAAGGCGCGATCCGCGAACTCAACGACGTGCCCAGCCGCTCGCTGCTGTCGCGCATCACCGACCATTACATGCAGATCCTGGCGAACCAGGCGCCGATCGGCTTCGAGGCCGAGTTCGTAAACCAGGCCGGCCGGACCGTGCTCTATCGAGGCATCCTGCTGCCGTTCTCCAGCGCGGACGACAAGATCGACTTCATCTACGGGGTAATCAACTGGAAGGAACTCGCCGACCAGCACACCACCGACGAACTCCTGCTCGCGATCGACCAGGTGCTCGAGGCGCCCGTGACCGTCAAAGCCCCGGGCCAGGCCAAGCACGCCCCGTTGCCCCCCGAGACGCTGGCCGCCGAGACGCTGGCGGAATGGGCCGATGGGCCGGCCGACGACGATATTCTCGACCTCGTCTCGCCGCTCGATGCGGAAGACGATCAGGCGGAAGCAGGGGAGATCGCCTGGCCGCAACCGATGTTCGGGCCGGAACCGATGTTCGGGCCGGAACCGATGTTCGGCGAAACCAAGGCGGAAATCGCCAGCGGCTATGCCGATTTCGATCTGGCCGCCGCGTTGCCCGAGGTGTTCGCACCCGAATCCGCTGACGCCGACGATGCGGACGCTGACGCCGACGATATGGGCCTGGCCGACTGGTTGGCCTCCGCCCGCGAGCTGGCGCAAGCTGCCCAAGGGTCTGAAGACCGCACCCGCCACGCGCTCTACGCAGCGATCGGACGCGCTTACGACTTCTCGCTCGCCGCCACCGCCGCTCCAGAGGATTTCAGCGAGCTCGTCGCCGATGCCGGACTGACAGTCCAGGACCGCGCGCCGATGACCCCGGTGGTGAAGCTGGTCTTCGGCGCCGATTACGACAAGACCCGCCTGACCGAATACGCCTCGGCGCTCAATCACGCCCAGCGCGTTGGCCTGGGCCGCGGCGAGCTGGCCGCCTATTTGCGCCGCGCCCCCGGCGGGCTCAAGGGCATCGTCAGCGAAGAACGCCGCCTGCGCCGCGAGGAAAGCGGCAAAGCGGCCGAGCGTGAAACCCCGGCGGAGGCGCTCGCCCGCAAACTGCGCGACCTCGACTATATCCCGCTCGACGCCGTGGCCGACGAGGGAAGCGAATTCACCCTGCTCATCGCACGCCGGCTTCCGTCGGGCGAAGTCGTGCTGCTCGGCGAGATCGACGACGACATGCCCTTGCTCGAACGCGCAGCGCGCAAGCTTATCGGCTAAGATTCTTACCCCCTAAGATCCTTAAGCCCAGATCGGCATTTCAGGTTGCGTTCAGGCGCTGGGCGGTTAGCCCGCTGCTTATGCGCGACCCGTTTCGTTCTTGTGGGCTCCGCCCGATCGCTCGCGCCCTGTCGGTGGCCGCGCTCCTGGCGCTTGTCGTCCAGCCCGTCGCCGCGCAATCGATCCTCCGCGATGCCGAGACCGAAGCGCTGCTGCGCGAGATGGCGACCCCGCTGGTCATCGCCGCCGGGCTCAATCCCAAGAACGTCGATATCGTCCTGGTCAACGACAACTCGATCAACGCGTTCGTGGCGGGCGGCCAGGCGGTCTACATCAATGCCGGCCTGATCAACGAAGCCGCCAGCGCCAACGAGGTCCAGGGGGTCATCGCCCACGAGCTGGGGCACATCACCGGCGGGCACGTGATCAACACCTCGGGTGGACGCGAAGCGACCGGGATCAGCATTCTTTCGCTGCTGCTTGGGGCCGCAGCCGCCGCCGCGGGTGCCGGCGAAGCCGCGATGGGTGTGCTGATGGCCGGCCAGCAGGCCGCGATGGGCAAGTACCTCGCGTTCAGCCGTGCCCAGGAATCGACCGCCGACGCGGCCGGTGCCCAATTCCTGTCCAAGGCCGGGATCACCGGGCGCGGCTCGATCGACTTCTTCAAGAAGCTGGAGAACATGGAGTTCCGCTATGGCCGCCGCGCCGGCAACGACGAAGACCGGTTCTACAGCACCCACCCGGTCTCGAGCGACCGCATCGCGACCCTGCAGGACATCTACGAAAAGGATCCGGCCTGGGCGAAGCGTCCCGACGCCACGCTCGAAGCGCGGTTCCAGCGCGCGAAAGCCAAGCTTTACGGCTATCTGGCCGAACCGAGCGGCACGTTGCGCGCCTATCCCATGACGATGACGGGCGTGCCTGCGCGCTATGCCCGCGCTTACGCGTTCCACAAGCAGGGCTTCCTCGACAAGGCGACCGCCGAGAGCGACGTGCTTATCGCCGAGGCACCGAACGACCCCTATTTCCTCGAACTCAAGGGCCAGGTCCTGCTCGAAGCCGGCAAGCCGGCCGAAGCGCTCGGGCCGTTGCGTCGCGCCACCGAGCTGTCCGGCAACGAGCCCCTGATCGCCACCACGTTCGGGCATGCCCTGATCGCCACCGAGGACGGCGCCAATTTCGCCGAAGCCGAGCGCGTGCTCAAGACAGCGGTGGCGCGCGACCGGGAAAACCCGTTTGCGTGGTATCAGCTCGGCACCGTCTATGCCGCAAAAGGCGACCTGCCCCGCGCCAGGCTGGCCAGCGCCGAACAACAGGTTCTGAGCGGGCAGATGCCCCAGGCGCTCAGCAGCGCGGAAGCGGCCCAGGCCGATTTGCCCAGAGGCTCGCCCGATTGGTTGCGCGCGCAAGACATCGCCTTCCAGGCGCGCGCCGCGGTTGAGCGCAAGCGCAAGACGCGGTAGGCGGGCCTCATGACAACGCCAAAAACCGTTCTTCTTACCTGGCCCAAGCTCATCGCCTTCGGCTTTGTCGTGGTCCTGCTCGGCGCGCTGGGCGGCTGGCTGGCGTCACGCGCAACGATGGGCAAGGTCGTTCACAATTACGTGCTCGAGCATCCCGAAATCCTGCCGCTGGCGATGGAGAACCTTCGCAAGAACGACGATGCCAAGCAGCTTGCCGGCATCCGCGGCGACGTGCAGACGCCGTTCCCGGGCGCGATCCTCGGCAACCCGAACGGCAAGATCGTCGTGGTCGAGTTCGCCGACTACGCCTGCGGCTATTGCAAGCGCAGTGTCGCCGACCTCGACGCGCTGATCGCGTCGAACCCCGAGATCAAGGTCGTCATGCGCGAGCTTCCGATCCTGTCACCGCAAAGCGCGGACGCCGCCAAGATGGCGCTCGCCGCGGGCGACCAGGGTAAGTACGCCGGCTTCCACAAGGCGATGTACGAGATCGGCAAGCCCGATGCGCAGACCATCGACGCGGCGGCAAAGGCCGCAGGGGTCGATCTCGACCGCGCCCGCAAGTTTATCGCCAATCCGGAGCTCGAAGCGGAAATCGAGCGCAACATGGCCTTCGCGCGCAAGCTCGGCTTCCAGGGCACGCCAAGCTGGGTGATCGGCGATCGCCTGCTCAGCGGCGCTGTCGGCAAGGACGTCCTCGCCAAGGCGATCGCCGAAGCGAAAAGCTGAGGCGGCCGGATCTTAGCTCAACCGTCCCCCTGGAATTTCGCAAAGCGCGGTTTCTTCGCTAAAGGAACTGGTATGGCCGTGCTGCCCTTCCGCCCGACCCCGTTCTTCGCGAACAAGAACCAGGCGTTCTGGCGTCTCCAGATTCTCGGCTGGGGCGGCGCCTTCGTGCTCCGCGCGGTTTCCAGCCTGGCCAACAGCCAGCCGTTATCGTTCCTCGTCCTGATCCTGATCGCGACCGTCACCGGCTTCTCGATCTCTGTGCTGCTGTCGGTGGTGTATCGCCAGCTGATCTCGCAGCGACCGCTCATCACCTGGGGGGTGACCGCGCTCGTCCTGCCGTTCGCGGTCGGGCTGTATGCCTTCATCGAAGCCTGGGTCGTGCAACTCTATCGCGCCGACGGAACCACGAGCTTCGCCCAGTTGCTGATCGGCGTGTTCTATCTCGACCTCACCCTGCTCGGCGCGTGGTCGGCGCTGTATTACGCGATCAACTTCTTCCTGCAGGTCGAAGAGCAGAACGACCAGCTGATGCGGCTGGAAAGCCAGGCAACGAGCGCGCAGCTGGCCATGCTGCGCTATCAGCTCAATCCGCATTTCCTGTTCAACACGCTGAACTCGATTTCGACGCTGGTCCTGCTCAAGCAGACCGAACCGGCCAACGCGATGCTCAGCCGGCTATCCTCGTTCTTGCGCTATACGCTGGTCAACGAGCCGACCGGACGCGTCACCGTGGCGCAAGAAGTCGAGACGTTGAAGCTCTACCTCGACATCGAACTCATGCGGTTCGAGGAGCGGCTGCGCACCACCTTCCACATCGATCCGGCGAGCGAGCCGGCCCTGCTGCCCTCGCTGCTGCTGCAGCCGCTGGTCGAGAATGCGATCAAGTATGCGGTCACCCCACAGGAAAGCGGGGCCGAGATCACGATTTCGACGCAACTCGTCGGGCAGAACCTTCGCATTACCGTCTCCGACACCGGACCGGGATTGCAAAGCGGTGGCGACGACAACAGGGTGTCGGGCGTGAGCTTCGACGGCGGCGAACCGGTATCGACGGGCGTTGGCCTGGCGAACATTCGCGACCGGTTGGCGCAAGCGTATGGTGAGCAACATCGATTCGACACGCTGAATTCTTCGGAGGACGGCTTTTCGGTCGTCATCGAGATTCCCTTCGAACGGCGGAACGATCCGATAGGCGCGGCCGTTTCAGTTTAAGCCATCGTTGCCGGTCGAACACCCGAGCCCCATATGATTGGGCCAACAGGATTTTGACGCATGACAATCCGCACCATCCTCGTCGATGACGAAAAGCTGGCGATCCAGGGCCTGCAACTGCGCCTTGAAAAGTTTCCCGACGTCGAGATCATCGACACCTGCTCGAACGGACGCGAGGCGATCCGCAAGATCAAGACCGAAAAGCCGGACCTCGTGTTCCTCGACATCCAGATGCCCGGCTTCGATGGCTTCAGTGTCGTCAAGGGCGTGATGGAGATCGAGCCGCCGCTGTTCGTCTTCGTTACCGCCTACCAGGAGCACGCGGTCCGCGCGTTCGAGGCCAACGCGGTCAACTACCTGATGAAGCCGGTCGACGAGGACAAGCTCGCCGATACGCTCGACCGGGTCCGAACCCGCCTGGTCGAAAAGCGCGGCGCCGAGGAAGTCGAAAAGCTCAAGATCGTGCTTGCCGAAGTCGCGCCCGACGCAATGGATACGATGCCCGATGATGCCGATGGCAGCGCCAACCTGGGATCGAACCGCTTCGAGAAGCTGATCAACATCAAGGACCGCGGCCAGATTTTCCGCGTCGATGTCGATTCGATCGAACATATCGAAGCGGCCGGCGACTACATGTGCATCCGCACCGCCGACAATTCGCTGATCCTGCGCGAAACGATGAAGGACCTCGAACGGCGGCTCGACCCGCGCAAGTTCCAGCGCGTCCACCGCTCCAAGATCGTCAACCTCGACCAAGTCCGGCAGGTCAAGCCGCACACCAACGGCGAATGCTTCCTGGTGCTCGATTCAGGCGCCCAGGTGAAAGTCAGTCGCTCGTATCGCGATGTCGTCGCGCGGTTCGTCCACTAACCTTAAAGCCGCTCCGCTAGCGCGACCGCGGATTACAGGCGCTCCGCTTGCGCGACCGCATCGCTCGCCCTGAGGGCGCTGGCGATGCGGGTCAGGTGGGCGAGGTCCTGCACTTCCAGGTCGATGTCGTACGTGCCGAACAATTCGTCGCGCTGGGTCATTTCCAGGCGGACGATGTTGGCGGTGTTCGCGGCGAAAATGCCGGTCATTTCCGCCAGCGTTCCCGGGCGGTTGTAGAGCACGCAGCTTAACCGTCCGACCGCGCCGGTCGAGCGTTCGCCCCACGACAGGTCGAGCCAATCGACATCGACGCCGTCGGCCAGCCGCATGCAATCGATCGCGTGGACTTCCACCCCCGTGCCCGGACGCTTTAGCCCCACGATCCGGTCCCCCGGCACAGGATGGCAGCAGTCGGCGAGCTGGAAGGCAACCCCCGGGGTCAGCCCGCGTATCGATATCGCGCGCTCCTGCTTGGGCCATTCCTCGAACGCGGGAAGATCGTGCGCACTGCCCGGGACGAGCGCTTCCATCACCTCGCGGTCGCCGACTTTGGCGGTGCCGATCGCGACCATCAGGTCCTGTTCGGAATTCAGGCCCAGGCGCTTGTACGCCGCGGTGACCGCTTTCTTGCCGATCTTCGACGGCAGCCGCTCGACGATCTCGTCGAACAGCTTGCGGCCGATCGTGGCGATTTCCTGGCGTTCCTTCTGGCGCACCGCGCGGCGGATCGCGGCGCGGGCCTTGCCGGTGACGACGAAGCCGAGCCACGAGAGCTGCGGCTCCGACTTGGCGCTCTTGATGATCTCGACCACGTCGCCGTTGCCCAGCGGGGTGCGCAGCGGCATGTGCCGCCCGTTGATCTTGGCGCCGACCGCCATGTTGCCGAGGTCGGTATGCACGTCGTAGGCGAAATCGATCGAGGTCGCGCCCTTGGGCAACTGGTGCAGCGCGCCCTTGGGGGTGAACGCGAAGATGCGGTCCTGGTAGATCGCCATCTTGGTGTGCTCGAGCAATTCCTCGGCATCGTGGCTGGCGTCGACGATCTCGATCAGGTCGCGCAGCCAGCCGACCTGGCCGTCGGGCTGCACCCCGCCCTGCTTGTAGGCCCAGTGCGCGGCGAGGCCGTATTCGTTGGTCTTGTGCATCGTCCTGGTGCGGATCTGCACTTCCATCCGCATCGAGTTTTCATAAATCATCGCGGTGTGGAGGCTGCGGTAGCCGTTGACCTTGGGCGTCGAGATGTAATCCTTGAACCGCCCGGGGATCATCTGCCAGGTCTGGTGCAGCACGCCGAGGGCGCGGTAGCAGTCGGCGACGTCGTCGGTCAGCACGCGGAAGGCCATGATGTCGGTGATCTGCTCGAAGCTGACGTGGCGCTCGGCCATCTTGTTCCAGATCGAGTAAGGGTGCTTCTCGCGCCCGGAAACCTCGACCTTGAGCCCCGCCTCGGCCAGCGCCTGCTTGATGGCCAGGGCGATCGCATCGACCTGGCCGCCCTCGACGCTGCGGATCTGCGCGAGGCGCCCGGTGATCGTCGCATAGCCTTCGGGCTCGATTTGCTCGAACGCGAGCAACTGCATCTCGCGCATGTATTCGTACATGCCGACGCGCTCCGCCAACGGCGCGTAGATCTCCATCGTCTCGCGCGCGATGCGGCGGCGCTTGTCCGCGCTGCGGATGAAATGCAGCGTCCGCATGTTGTGCAGGCGGTCGGCCAGCTTGACCAGGAGGACGCGCAAGTCCTCGCTCATCGCCAGGAAGAACTTGCGCAAGTTTTCCGCGGCGCGCTCGTTCTCGGTCAGCGTCTCGATCTTCGACAGCTTGGTGACGCCGTCGACCAGCCGGGCGATCTCGGGTCCGAACAGCTTCTCGATATCCTCGATCGTCGCGAGAGTGTCCTCGACCGTGTCGTGGAGGAGCGCGGTGACGATCGTCTCCTGATCGAGCTTCAGGTCGGTCATCAGCCCGGCCACCTCGATCGGATGGCTGAAGTACGGGTCGCCGCTGGCGCGCTTCTGGGTGCCATGCTTCTGCACCGAATAGACGTAGGCGCGGTTGAGCATCGCCTCGTCGGCGTTCGGCTCGTAGGCCATGACCCGTTCGACTAGTTCGTATTGACGCAGCATGTTTGCTCAATGTGCGGATAGTGTGTTGCGATGCAATGGAAAACGCTCCGAATTCGCGCACCGCGAAGTTGGCGCGGAACGCGGGAATAGCCGTTGTCACTTTGCGCCCTTGCCGGCACAAATTTCAAATTGTCCCAATGCTTTGCCCACGCTTCCAGCGCGCGCGCCGCGCGGCAAACGTCTACTTCCGCCGGCGTCACTTTGTGCCCAGGTGTAAGGCGGCGTGACCCGGTGTCCGCCCCCGGGCCCACATCGATCGCGATCGAGCAATGTCGCGGATTCGCTGCCATCGCCGATATAACGCAGGTTTTGCGAATGTAGGACAGCAGTACGGCCTCGTCTGGCGTCGCCACATGCAAAAACTGCAACATTCGTGACCTTTTTCGCACTTGTGCGTCTATGCTGCGACTGCGAATAAGGTCGGGCCTTTCAGGCATCCTCTCCCAAAACTTCAATGGCCCGGTCGGCAACGACTGGGCCTTTTTTTGTGCCACGCCCGGGTGGACCGCGCCCGATCCGGGTCGCGGCCAAGCGCTTTTTTGGCCGAGTTCGCCCCCAGTTTTGGCGATGGCTCGACGCCAATGGTTTGCAAACCGCAAACCAGTGCCTAGCTTCCAGGGCCAACGGCAACAGGAAGCATCACGATGGCTGGCGCGGCAACGAGCGTGGACGAGCGGACGGTCCGCCTGCAAGTGGCAGCGGCCCGGCAGGAGGAAAGCGGCCAGGGCCTCGCGCGGATGCCCAAGCAGGCGATGGCCGAGCTCGGCATCACCGAAGGCGACGTGATCGAGATCGTCGGCAAGCGCGTCACCGCGGCGCGTGCCGTGCTGGCGTATGCCGAGGAC
>JBDSOM010000035.1:0-4883 GCA_039914785.1 Novosphingobium sp. | reverse complement strand
GAGCTGAAACGCCGGGCCATGGAAGTCATGCCGATCGGCTTTTTGGCGCCCGGCATGGTCAGCCCGACGCGCGAGAACAAGCACGGATAGGGCGGGGCGATTCGGGCGAGAGCGTGGCTCGACCGCTCCCGTCACCCACCCCTCAACCGTCATCCTGAACTCGTTTCAGGATCCATCGTGCCGCGCGCTCGGAGCGCGGTAGAGTGAGCGACGCCGCCGTTGCGCCTCTCCTCATCGCGCCGTGCGGGCGGAGAAATGGATCCTGAAACGAGTTCAGGATGACGGGGAGATTTTAGGGCTGGATGTGGCGGATCAGGGACGCAGGTGAGAGGCCTCCCTAACGCCGGCGGTCTGGGACAACGGCCAGGTTCAAGAACTTGCCAGCGGCACGACCAGCCGCACTTCGATGCCGTCGCCGTGGTACGTCCGCGTCAGCTCGCCCGACAGCTGGCGCATCGAGCCGTCGAGCAGGGTGCTGCCGAAGCCTTTGCGGCCTGTGGGCGCCGCTATCGGGTTCGGGCAATGCTCGCGCCAGGTCACTGCGAGCTTGCCCGGGTGTTCGGTGCAATCCCAGTTCAGCGCGAGCTTGCCGCCGGGCTGCGACCACGCCCCGTACTTCACGCAATTGGTCACCAGTTCGTGGAAGATCAGCCCGAGCGGCGTGGTCTGTTGCATGGTCAACTTGAGCTTGAGGCCGGTGACTTCGCTGAGGCTGTGCCCCGAGCGATACGGCGCGAGCACGGTGTCGACGAGCTTGCCCAGTTCGACCTCATGCCCGCCTTGGGTGAGTTCCTGGGCGCGGTGCAGCGCGGTCACGCGGTCGGCGATCTTGTCCGCGATCGGCTTGGCCGCGGGATCGTCGCGCGCGCTCATCCGGATCAGCGCGAGGATCACCGCGAACAGGTTCTTCACCCGGTGGCTGATCTCGTGGGCGAGCAGATCGGCCCGGTCCCGCGCGGCGGCGAGGTCGGCGGCGTGGGCCGCGCGGGCCTCGGCGTTGGCATTGCGCAAGGCGAGGCTCAGGGCGAGGCCGAGCGAGACCAGGATCAGCACCAGCAAGCCCAGCAACAACGGCTCGATCCGCTTCTCGCTGGCGACGGTCTCGGCCAGCGCGGTGTCGAGGTGCGCGCGCTCGGCGTCCTCGAGCTCGCCCACGGTGAGGCGCAGCCGCTCCATCGTCTCCTGGCCGGTGTCGGTCAGGATCGCCCGGCGCGCCTCGACCAGATCGCCGCGCTGGACCAGGGCGACGTTGCGCCCGAGCTCGGCAAATTGCTGATGGGTGAGCTGGGCGATCCGCGTCACCAGGGCCGCCCGCCGCGGATTGTCGCCCTCGCTGGTGAGGGTCTTCAGCCGCCCCAGCACTTGGGGATAACGCAGTTCGGCCGCCTGGTACGGGGCGAGATAGCGCCGATCGAGCGTGATGAAATAGCCGCGCTGGCCGGTTTCGGCGTTGACGGTGTCGCGCGCCAGATCGCGCAGCAGGACGATCAGTTCGTTGCTGCGCGCCGCCTGGGCCCGGTGAGCCTGCTCGGCGCGAATCGTCGTGAGGATCAGGGCCACGCCGCCCACCAGGCCCAGCGCGACGACCGCCAGGGCCAACAGCGCTGCGACGGGCACCCGCAAGCGCGAGCGGCTCGCAGTCGCAGCGCCGCTCAATGCGCCGCCCCCCAGCTTGCCCCGTGGCCGACTTCGACCCCTAGCGGAACGTCGAGGTGGACCGCGGGGGCCGCGGCTTCGGCCATCGTGCGCTGGATCACCGGCGCGGCGGCGGCGGCATCGCCCTCCGGCAGCTCGAACACCAGTTCGTCGTGGACTTGCAGCAGCATCCGCACGCCGCCATTTTTGTTATCCGGGCCCAGGCCGGCGTCGGCCAGCGCCGGCAGCATCCGGACCATCGCGCGCTTGATGATGTCCGCGCTGGTCCCCTGGATCGGCGCGTTTATCGCCGCGCGTTCGCTGCCCTGGCGCTCGGCCTGCTGGCGGGAATTGATCCGTGGGAACCAGGTCTTGCGCCCGAACAGCGTCTCCGAATAACCGCGCTCGCGCACCGTCTCCAGCGTGTGGACGATGTAGCGCTGGATGCCCGGAAAGCGCTCGAAGTAGCGGTCGATCATCGCTTGCGCCTCGTCCGCCGGCACCCCGAGCCGCGCGCCGAGCCCCCAGCGCGAGATGCCGTAAAGGATCGCGAAGTTGATCGTCTTGGCGCGCCCGCGCGTGTCGCGATCGACGACGCCGAACATTTCCAGCGCGGTGCGCGAGTGGATGTCCTCGCCGTTCGCGAACGCCTCTTTCAGCGCCGGCACGTCGGCCATGTGCGCAGCCAGGCGCAACTCGATCTGGCTGTAGTCGGCCGACAGGATGACGTTGCCCGGCTCGGCGACGAAGGTATCGCGGATCTGGCGGCCGAGCTCGGTGCGGATCGGGATGTTCTGGAGGTTCGGCTCGGTCGACGACAGCCGCCCGGTCTGCGCGCCGACGAGGCTGTAGCTGGTGTGGACGCGCCCCGTATCGGGATTGATCGCGGCCTGCAGCGCCTCGGTATAAGTCGAGCGCAGCTTGGACAGCTGGCGCCACTCGAGGACCTTGGTGGCGACGTCCGCTCCTTGCGCCGCGAGGCCCTCCAGCACCGACTGGTCCGTCGAATACTGGCCGCTCTTGCCCTTCTTGCCGCCCTTGTACCCGAGCTTGTCGAACAGGATGTCGCCCAGTTGCTTGGGGCTGCCGATGGTGAATTCCTGCCCGCAGATGCCGAACACTTCGCCTTCGACACGGGTGATCTCGTGCGCGAACTCGGTCGACAGATGCGCCAGGCGATCGCGATCGACCTTGATGCCGTTGCGCTCCATGTGCGCCACCACCGGGATCAGCGGGCGGTCCACCCGCTCGTAGATGCGGGTGCCGCCCTCGTCGGCCAGGCGCGGCTTCAGGCGGTTGTGGAGCCGCCAGGTGACGTCGGCATCCTCGGCGGCGTAACGCGTCGCGCGGTCGAGCGGGACCTCGCCGAACGGGATCGCCTTCTTGCCCGATCCACAGATGTCCTTGAATGTCAGGGTCGTGTGCTCAAGGTGACGCTCGGACAGCTCGTCCATGCCATGGCCGCCGCCGATGCCTTCTTCCCGACGCCCGGCATCGAGGCAAAAGCTGACGATCATCGTGTCGTCGATCGGCGCGACGTCGATCCCATGCCGGAACAGCACGTTGAGGTCGTACTTGATGTTCTGCCCGACCTTCAGCACCGCATCGCTTTCCAGCAACGGCTTGAGCATCGCGATCGCCGTCAGCAGCGGCACTTGCTCGGGCGTTTCGGCGAACATGTCGGTGCTGCCGTGGCCGAGCGGAATATAGCACGCCTCGTTGGGGCCCACCGCCAGGCTGATCCCGGCGAGATCGGCGCGCATCGCATCGAGCATGCTGGTCTCGGTGTCGATCGCGACCAGCCGCGCGGCGAAGGCGCGGTCGATCCAGCGCTGCAGCGCCTCCGTGGTCTGGACGCACTCGTAACCATCGCGGTCGACCGCTGGCAGCGCGGGCGCGGGCTGGCGCGAACCCGTGGGGGCCGGCGCGGCGGCGGCGTTGACCGGCTTGCCCGGATTGAGCTGGGTCGCCGGGCCGGGACTGCCGGTGCCGCCAGTGAGCCGCCGCAGCAGGCTGGTGAAGCCGTGCTCGGTCAGAAACGCCGCGAGCGGCTCGGGCGGAATCGCGGTCAGCGCGAAATCCTCGAGCGGAACCGGTAGCGTGCAATCTTCCTTGAGCTGGACGAGCACCCGCGACAGCCGGGCCATGTCGGCCTGTTCGATCAGGCTCTCGCGCAGCTTTCCGGCCTTCATCGTCGGCGCGGCGGCGAGCGCACCTTCCAGGCTGCCGTGCTCCTGGATCAGCTTGGTCGCGGTCTTGGGGCCGATGCCGCGAATGCCCGGGATGTTGTCGACCGAATCGCCCATCAGCGCGAGCACGTCCCCGACCAGTTCGGGGGGCACCCCGAACTTCTCGGTGACCTCGGGGATGTCGATCCGCAGGTTCTTCATCGTATCGAGCATGTCGATGCAGCCGCCGCCCGGCCCGCCGCCGGCACTTCCCGGGGCGCACTTGCCGACGAGTTGCATCAGGTCCTTGTCCGAACTGACGATCGTGACGTCCCAGCCCTGGCGAGTCGCCTCGCGGGCATAGGAGGCGATCAGGTCGTCCGCTTCGAGGCCTTCCTCCTCGATGCACGCCAGGCTGAACGCGCGAGTCGCATCGCGAATCAGCGGGAACTGGGGGATCAGGTCGTCGGGCGGAGGCGGGCGGTTGGCCTTGTACTGATCGTACAAGGCGTTGCGGAAGGTGATGCTGCCCTTGTCGAGGATCACCGCCAGATGCGTCGGCCCATCGGCCTTGTTAAGGTCCTCTGCGAGCTTCCACAGCATCGTCGTGTAGCCGTAAACCGCGCCGACCGGCACGCCGCGCGGGTTCGTCAGTGGCGGAAGACGGTGATATGCGCGGAAGATGTAAGCCGAACCGTCGACCAGATAGAGATGCTGCTTTGATGCCATTTCGGCGTTCTAGCAGCCGCTTGGCACCGCGTCACCGCCGCGCCCGAAGCAATCGCCGGGGCCGGATTTGGTCACACCCGCGCCACAATCGGGGCGCACAAATGCCGCATTGAAAAGCTGAGCGAAATCCGCTCCACGCGACTAGCGCTTGCATCACCGCGCCAAGACGATTAATTGGCGTGCGAAGTCTACTGCTGCAGTAGGCTTTCCGCGGGGCTCGCCGTCTTCTTCCAAAGACATGGCCGCGCGTGGTCCACTCGCTGTTCAAGGATTACATACATGCGCAAGATCGTTCTCGCTGCCGCCGTTGCCGGCGCCGCTCTCGCCCTCTCGGCTTGCTCGCAGAAGGCT
>JBDSOM010000067.1:0-9109 GCA_039914785.1 Novosphingobium sp. | reverse complement strand
AATCTCGTCGTGATGGATCGTGATGTGCTTTTGCGTGCGCAGCTTGTCGACCAGCTTTTGCACCGCGCCCGGGGTTACCACGGTGTCCGCCACGCCTTGAACGATGATCCCCGACGAAGGGCAGGGGGCCAGGAAGCTGAAATCATACATGTTGGCCGGCGGCGAAACCGAGATGAAGCCGCGCACTTCGGGGCGGCGCATCAGCAGCTGCATGCCGATCAGCGCGCCGAAGCTGTAGCCGGCGATCCACGTGGTCGAAGCCTCGGGGTGGATCGACTGCACCCAGTCGAGCGCCGCAGCGGCATCGGACAGTTCGCCGATGCCATTGTCGAAGCTGCCCTGGCTGCGGCCGACGCCGCGAAAATTGAAGCGCAAGGTCGCGAACCCGCGGTTCACGAAGGTCTTGTACATCGCCTGCGTGATCCGGTCGTTCATCGTGCCGCCCGCCTGGGGGTGCGGATGGAGGATCATCGCGACGGGCGCGCGCGGGCGTGGGCCCGGCTGGAAACGGCCTTCGAGGCGGCCTTCGGGGCCGGGGAAGATGACTGCTGGCATGGCGTGTGCTCTCGGATCGAAGCGTCGCTACGCAGGAAACGGCTGGAAATCCGCGGCCGTTCCGGTGAAGGACTGTGATAGGAAGTGACGCGCTATATAGAAATCGCGACCGCGAAAGCAACTTTTTCACTATGCCGAATGCTGGACCGAATACCCCGACCTACCTCGACCATGCCGCGACCACGCCCCTGCTCCCCGCGGCGCGCGACGCCTGGCTCGAAGGAATGGCGCTGTGGGCCAACCCTTCGAGCCCGCATGGCCCCGGGCGGGCGGCGCGCGCGGGGCTGGAAGATGCGCGCGAGCGGGTGAAGGCGGCGCTGGCGTGGGACGGCGAGGTGGTGTTCACCTCCGGGGCAAGCGAGGCGCTGGCGCTGGCGATCGCGCGGTGCCGCCTGCCGCTGACGGGCGTTTCCGCCGCCGAGCACGACGCGGTGCTGCGGCATCGCGAGAACGCCGCAATATTGCCCGTCGATGGCGGGGGCCTGATCGAACCCGCCAGCGCGGCGCTGCCGGGCCTGATCGCCGTTCAGCACGTCAACAACGAGACTGGCGTGATCCAGCCGCTGGCGGCGATTGCGACCGCCGTGCGTGCTGCCGGGGGGCTGCTCCTGGCCGATTGCGCGCAAAGCGCCGGTAAGCTCGCGCTTCCCGATGCCGACCTCATCGCGATTGCCGCGCATAAATTTGGCGGTCCGATCGGCGTCGGTGCGCTGCTGGTGCGCGACTACGCGATGCTCCGGCCGAGCGGGGGGCAAGAGCGCGGCTACCGTGGCGGGACCGAAGACCTTCCCGGCATTTTGGCGATGGCGGCGGCGCTGGAAGCGGGCGCCGCTTGGCTGGCCGGGGCCGCGGCGCTCAGGGCGAGCCTCGAGACGGCGATCCACGCGGCCGGGGGCGAGGTCGTGGCCGCCGCCGCCCTGCGCATCGCGGCGGTCGGGGCCTACCGCATGCCGGGCAAGTCCGCCGTGGCGCAGCTGATCGGCTTCGATGCGAAGGGCATCGCGGTCTCCGCCGGCAGCGCCTGCTCGTCGGGCTCGTTGCGCGGAAGCCATGTGCTCGCGGCGATGGGCGTGGCCGGCGCGAGCGAGGTGATCCGCGTCAGCATCGGGCGCGAAACGACCCCGGCCGACATCGACCGTTTCGCCGCCGTCTGGCGCGCGCTGCAACCGGCGACGGCTTCGGCATGATCTATCTCGACTACCAGGCGACGACCCCGCTCGCGCCCGAGGCTCGCGACGCGATGCTGCCGTGGCTGTCCGGCCCGGAAGGCATGGGGTTCGCCAACCCGCACAGCCCGCATCGCCCCGGCCGCGCGGCGGCGGCGGCGGTCGAGGTAGCGCGCGAGCAAGTCGCCGCGTTGCTGCCGCCGGGGGGCAGGGTGATCTTCACCGGCAGCGCCACCGAAGCGATCAACCTCGCCATATTTGGTAGGAAGCCAGGGCAAATCGCTGTTTCAGCGATAGAACATGCCGCGGTTCTCGACACCGCGCAAGCCAGCGGGGCGAGGGTGCAAATCCTCACCGCCGGCAGTGATGGGCTGGTCAGCCCCGCGCAGCACCTTGCGCCTGGCACGGACGTCGTGGCGGTCATGCAGGTCAACAACGAGATCGGCACGATCCAGCCCGTCGCCGCCTGGGCCGACGCCGCCCACGCTGCCGGCGCAGTATTCCTGTGCGACGCGGTGCAGGGCGCGGGCAAACTCGCACCGCTCGAAGGCGCGGACCTGATCGCGCTCTCCGCGCACAAGCTCTACGGCCCCAAAGGCATCGGCGCGCTGTGGATCCGCGACGGCGTCGAACTCTCCCCGCTCATCCACGGCGGAGGGCAGGAGGGGGGGCTCCGCTCCGGAACTTTGAGCCCGGCCCTGTGTGCCGGCTTCGGCGCGGCGGCGACGATCGCGCTGGCACGGCAGGCGGAGGACTTGGACCACGTTGGTCGCCTTTGGCGGCAGGGAGGCGGTCTACTGGTCGAATGGATACTCAACGGCAGCGCGGAGCACCGCTGGCACGGAAACCTCAACCTCTACCGCCCCGGCCTCGATGTCGCCCGGCTCATGTCGGACTGCCGGAACCTGGCCTTTTCCGCGGGTTCCGCCTGTGCCAGCGGCTCGGGCAGGCCCAGCCACGTGCTGCGCGCGATCGGGCTTACTGACAGCCTTGCAAAAAGCTCTGTGCGACTGGGATTTGGCCGCTATACGACAATTGAGCAGCTTGAGGACGCCTGCGCTCGGCTCGATGCCGCGGCTGCGGCGCAGGGAGTTTAAACGTGCTAAGCGTTTGTTTCATAACTGCTAAAGGCGCCAGGATCAGCGCCAAAGCCGCGCCTGGAGACCGCCTCCTTGAAGTCGCCCAGTCCGCGGGATTACCGCTCGAAGGCACTTGCGAAGGCCAGATGGCCTGCTCGACCTGCCACGTGGTCGTCGCGCCGGAATGGTTCGAACTGCTCCCGCCCCCTTCCGCCGATGAAGAGGACATGCTCGACCTTGCGGCCGATGTCGCACGGACCAGCCGCCTGTCGTGCCAGATCGTGCTCGACGAGGCGCTAGACGGCCTGCAAGTGCGCATTCCCGGGGAAAGCCACGACATGCAACTGGGCTGAGGCCTATGTACTGAGGGCATCGATCAAGGCGCGGTTGAAGGCGGGAATGTCATCCGGCTTGCGGCTCGTGATCAGGTTGCCGTCCACCACGACATCCCGATCGACCACATCCGCGCCCGCATTGGCAAGATCGGTGCGGATCGACGGCCAACTGGTAACCGTGCGACCGTCCACGATGTCTGCTTCGACCAGCAACCACGGGCCATGACAAATCGCCGCGATCGGCTTGCCTGCGGCGTCGAACTCCTCGACAAGTTCAACCGCGCGTTTCTCCATCCGCAGCTTGTCGGGGTTCATCTGCCCGCCCGGAAGCAGCAGCGCATCGAAATCGTCAGTGGAAACCTCATCCAGCGTTGCATCCACCGCAATGCTATCTCCCCAATCGTTGTGCTTCCAGCCCTTGATGGACCCAGGCTGCGGGCTCGCGAGCACGGTCTCGAAACCCGCTTCTTCAAGCGCCTGTTTCGGGTCGAAGAGCTCGGATTGTTCGAATCCGTCGGTCGCGAGAATGAGGACGCGCTTGGCCATGTCGAATGTTCCTTGGGTTGCGGGGCGTGTGCGGACTAAATGACCCGGGGATGAGGGAGTTCCGCCGGTTCCCCGCCGCCTGTCGGATTGCTAGGGCGTGCGGTCATGGTCACCGCCACCACAGAACCCGATCCATTCGACGCCATCGTCGACGCGCCATTCGATTCCGCGCTGAGCGAGCGCTACCTCGTCTATGCGCTCTCGACGATTACCGCGCGTTCGCTGCCGGATTTGCGCGACGGGCTGAAGCCGGTCCATCGCCGTCTGCTGTGGGCCATGCGGCAGCTCAAACTGAACCCCACCGACCCGTACAAGAAATCAGCCCGCGTCGTCGGCGACGTGATCGGCAAGTACCATCCCCACGGCGACCAGTCGGTCTATGACGCGATGGTCCGCCTCGCGCAGGATTTCTCGCTCCGCTATCCGCTCGTCGAGGGGCAGGGAAACTTCGGCAACATCGACGGCGATAACGCTGCGGCCTATCGTTATACCGAAGCGCGGCTGACCAAGACGGCGATCCAGTTGATGGCGGGCCTGGATGAAGGCACGGTCAATTTTATCCCTACTTACAACGGGGAGGAGGAAGAACCGGAGATCTTTCCGGGGATTTTCCCCAACCTGCTCGCCAACGGATCGACCGGTATCGCGGTCGGCATGGCGACCTCCGTTCCGAGCCATAACGTTGCGGAGATCATCGACGCCACGCTTCTGCTCATCGAGAATCCCAACGTCGAGCATGCTGAGCTGATGCAGGTCTTCCACGGACCCGATTTCGCCACCGGCGGCGTGGTCGTCGACAGCCCCGCAGCGCTGTCCCACGCCTACGCCACGGGCAAGGGGGCGATCCGCCTGCGCGGGCGCTTCTCGACCGGGCGCGAGGCTGACGGCACGTGGGAGCAGACGGGGATCGAAAAGCTCGGCAGCGGCCAATGGCAGCTGGTAATCTCCGAGATTCCTTACATGCTCCAGAAGGGCAAGCTGATCGAGCAGGTTGCGCAACTCATCGCCGACAAGAAGCTGCCGATTCTCGAGGATATCCGCGACGAGAGCGACGAGGCGATCCGCCTGGTCTTCGTGCCCAAGAGCCGCAACATCGATCCCGATCTGCTCAAGGAATCGCTCTACCGCCTGACCGATCTCGAGAGCCGGTTCAGCCTGAACCTCAATGTCCTCGACGCGCACCGCACGCCGGGCGTGCTCGGGTTGAAGGACGTGCTCAAGGAATGGGTGATCGCGCAGATCGACATCCTGCTGCGCCGTACCCAGCATCGGCTGGACAAGATCGCGGCGCGGCTGGAGCTGCTCGAAGGCTACATCATCGCCTTCCTCAACCTCGACCGGATCATCGAGATCATCCGCACCGAGGACGAGCCCAAGCCGGTAATGATGTCCGAGTTCGGCCTGACCGACCGCCAGGCCGAGGCTATCCTCAACATGCGCCTGCGCAGCTTGCGCCGGCTCGAGGAAATGGAGCTGCGCAAGGAGCATTCCACGCTGCTCCAGGAGCAGGAGGAATTGCAGAAGCTGCTCGATAGCCCAGCGAAACAGCGAACAAGATTGAAGCGTGATCTCAATACCTTGCGCAAGGATTATGCGGAAACCACGCTGCTTGGCAGGCGTCGGACGACGATCGCCGAAGCCGCCCCGACGCGCGAGTTCAACATGGACGCGATGATCGAAAAGGCCCCGGTGACGGTGATCCTTTCGGCGCGCGGCTGGATCCGCGGCGCCAGCGGGCACGAGGCGCTCGACAAGGAATTCAAGTTCAAGGAAGGCGATGGCCCGGCCTTCGCGCTCCATGCCCAGACGACCGACAAATTGCTCATCGCTTGCGACAACGGACGGTTCTATACGCTCGGTGCGGACAAGCTGCCGTCCGCGCGCGGTTTCGGCGAGCCGTTGCGTACCATGCTCGACATCGACGCCGAGGCGCAGATCGTCACGCTGATCATCCACCGGCCCGGTGGGCAACTGCTGCTTGTCTCGAACATCGGCCGTGGCTTTGCGGCGGAATCGGGCGAGCTCCTGGCAGAGACCCGCAAGGGCCGCGCCGTCATGTCGACGAAGCCGGGAGTGAAGCTCAGCGTCGTCCGGGAGATCGCGCCCGAGCACGATCACATTGCGGTCGTCGGCGACAACCGCAAGCTGGTGCTGTTCAGCCTGGAAGAACTCCCCGTCCTGGCCAAGGGCCAGGGCGTCACCCTGCAGCGCTACCGCGACGGGGGCCTTGCCGACGCGACCACGCTGAAGCTTGAGGACGGCCTTAGCTGGAAGATGGGCGGGGACAGCGGCCGCACGCGAACCGAAAGCGACATGCGGCTGTGGAAGGTTGCACGCGGAGCGGCGGGGCGCTTGCCGCCGAACGGTTTCCCGCGGGACAACAAGTTCTAGGGGATCGCTGCGGACAACAGTTCCGCAGCGCGGTGCGCGTCGGGAAAGCCTTCCTCCACCCATCGATCCTCAACCGCCCGCAAAATCTGCGCGACCTGCGGCCCGGCCTTGATTCCGCGCGCGACGATGTCGCCGCCCTTGAGGGGGAAAGTGGGGATGTCCCAATCCTTGAGTACGCTGGTGTCCGAGCCCGCCAGCAGCAGCCGGTCGATCGCCTGGTCCAGGCCAAGGCGATAGGCCAGGGCGCGGGCATCGTTCGGTGGACCGTCGCGCCGGGCCGCCAGCACCAGCCGCTTCTTTTGCGCGCCAGACAGGCGGAACCGCGCTGCGCCTTGCGCGGCGAGGTCTGGGTCAGGGGGGAGCAGCGCCGCCAAACGGCGCAGGGAATCGGGCGCGATGTCCTGGCGCCGTTCTTCGGCGGCCAGCGCGGCCAGGGCGGCGGGATCGCCTTCGGGGAGAATGATCGCCAGCACGCCAAGTTCTGCCATGCGGGTGACGGTGGCGGCGGGGTCGGGCAAGGCGAGGAGGTTCATCGTCTCCATGCCGATGCGCTCTCGGGACAAGCCCTTGAGCGTATCTGCCAATTCGGAGCAGGACTGTTCTGCCACCCTATCAGGTGGTTGTGATCCAAATCTTGCCTGGAATCGGAAGTAGCGCAGGATGCGCAAGTGATCTTCGCGGATTCGCGCGCGGGCATCGCCGATGAATCGCACTCGGCGCGCCGCCAAATCGTCCAAACCGCCGAAATAGTCGAACAACTGACCGCTCGCGGGATCGGCATAGAGTGCGTTGATCGTGAAATCGCGCCGCGCCGCGTCGTCTTGCCAGTCCTGCGCGAACGCCACGGTGGCGCGGCGTCCATCGGTGCTGACGTCATGACGTAGCGTCGTTATCTCGACGGGACCGTCGGCCAGCAGCGCGGTGACGGTGCCGTGGTCGATCCCGGTGGGGATTGTCCGAATTCCGGCATTTTCGAGCACCCGCATGACCTTGCGCGGCTCGATCGTGGTGGCCAGGTCGATGTCCTTGACCGCCAAGCCCAGCAGCGTGTCCCGCACCGCCCCGCCGACATAGCGGGCATTGCCCACGCCCTCGCTGTTGCGCCCCAACACGGCGATCAGGCGCTTGAGGTCGGTACGCTGGGTCCAGGGAGCGGGCGGCAGGGTGTCATTCATGGATGCGCAATCGGCGTGAAAGGTTGACGATCAGCGCGGCGGTGACCCCCCAGATCTGGTGCTCCTGCCAGGTGATCTCGTAGTACGTGCGCATCGTGCCTTCCCATTCGACCTGGCGTTCGACCTGGTTCGCGGGATCGAGCACGAACGCGGCCGGGGCCTCGAACCATTGCGCGACCTCGGCGGGGTTCGGGACGATCTTGATGTCCGGCGGCACGACCGCCAGGACCGGAGTGATCTCGTAGCCCGAGTGGGTGCGATAAACGTCGGTCGGGCCGATGATCCGCACCTCGCTGGTGCGGATGCCCAGCTCTTCCCAGGCCTCGCGCAGCGCCGCTTCGACCGGGGTTTCGCCGGGATCGATCTTGCCGCCGGGAAACGCGATCTGGCCGGGGTGGGCGCGCATGTTGGAGGGGCGGTGGAGCAGGATGAAGCCGGGATTCTTGCGCTCGGTGATCGCGGCGAGGACCGCGGCGGGGCGGAAATCGATGATTCCGTCCAGCCGCTGGTCGCCAAACAGCGCGGGCGGTTCGCCGTTGTGCCCGGCTTCGAACCGATGGGTGATGCGGTCGAACAGCGTGCCCATCATGCCGGCGTCAGCGCGAAAGTCACGCCGCCACTGGTGACCGCCAGATCATCACCTTGCAGCGCAATATCAATGATTTGCAGATAAGTGCTACGGTTGAGGCGAGCCTCGATGCCATGGCGCACCGCGAGGTACAGCGCAGGCGTGTCCGGATCGCCGGCAGCGCGGATCGGGTGGTCCGGGCCGGCGATCACGAGCTCGTCGGTGTTGAGTCGGAAGGTCAGCCAGCCGTCGACCTGCGTGACGTCTACGGCGACCAGTGCGGCATCTGCGACCACGATCGTGAGCTTTTCCTGCGGCGTGACCAGCCAATGGCCGCCATCTTCGTCACGGACCAGCAGCGTGGCGAACGCGCGGACCATAGCCGGGCGGGTGATTTCGCCGCCCTGGTGATACCAGCGCCCATCGGCGGCGATGCGCATCTCGCTGTCACCGGTCCGTTCGGGCCGCCACAGATCGACGGGCGGCAATTTTCGCTCGGCCACCAGCGCCGCGATCTCGGCGAGCGAGAGGTTTCCGAGTTCGGGCGGGGGTTCGTAGGGCATCGGACCAGCGATGCCAGATCGGTTCAGCCGCGCCAAGGCCCCAGCATGCCCTCGGGGGGGAGCACGGAGGGGTTGTCAGAGCGGACGAGCAGCCGGTGCGGCGCGAACGGGCCAGGCAGGCGCCAGCCGGCGGTGTGCTCGGCGGTAAAGCCCCAGAAGCGGCCGTAGTATTCGGGATCGCCGATCATCACTTGCGGCAAGGGCGCCTCGGGGCTCAGCGCGGCGAGGCTGGCGACCATCAGCGCCTTGCCAAAGCCGGCGCCCTGGTGATCGGGCGACACCGCGACCGGCCCCACCATGATCAGTGGGTGGCGGCGTCCGGCACCGTCGGTCAGCGCGACCGGCCAACACTGGATCGTCCCGCACAAGTGGTCAGCGTCGTCGAGCGCGGCGAAGCTGAGGGCGGGTAGCCATTCGGTACCTTCGCGCACTTGGTAAGCCGTGCGGGTGTGCCGCTCAGGCTCGAACGCGCGGTCGAGCAGCGCCTCGACGAGGGCGGGATCGACATTGTCGAGCGGGATGATGTTCGCGGCGGCCATGGGGGCGGGCGGATAGGGCGAGGGCGACGAATTGTCGACAGATTCGTCGCCCATGTCGCGTTACTTGCCAATGCCGCGTTACTTGGGGGTCAGCTTCAGCAATCGGCCCGCGCCGCTCTCGCGGCCGTCCTCCAGCAGCCAGATCGAGCCGTCTTCGCGCTCAGCGATCTCGCGGATGCGGTGCGGCATCGG
>JBDSOM010000132.1:0-7167 GCA_039914785.1 Novosphingobium sp. | reverse complement strand
GGTTGATGATGTGGGCGCCCAGCGCTGCCCGTGCCGCAGCATTGGCGGCGATGATCCGTTCGCGGTCGAACAGCACGAGCGGCAGATCGAGCGGTTCGATTACTTCGCGCATCAAGTCGCGGGTGTGGGTCGTGCGGGGGTCTGACGATTCGGTCGTCCGGGGTTCGGGTCGGCTCAGCCAGAGCGATCCCAACCAGACGATCAATATGCCGAGGGTCAGCCAAAAATCGGCTCCGGTCGCCAGCATGACGATCGCGGCGATCGCGGCCAGAACCATGCCGGGCCAGGGAATATCACGCTTGCCGCCTATCATCGCGTCCCGCTCTTACTCGGCGGACTGGTTGTCCGCCAGAGCGGACTGGGCGGGAATTATGACAGGTGAATGACATCAGCGGATAAGCGCTTCCTTCCCTTGGCCGATCCGCCGAGCGCGGCTATCTTCGGGCTTGCGGACCAGGAGAAAATAATGATCGCGCTGATCAAAGCATTGATACCCGGCGGCCTCCTGACCTGGATCGTCGCGTCGGTTATCGGCTCGAACGGATCGACGGGGGGAATGCTGCACATCGCGAAACTGCCGGTGGCGCACCACGAACTGTATTGGTCCTGGCCGCTGTTCATCGCGGCGACCGCGCTGGCGTGGTTCATCCTGGCAATGCTGGATTGAAACGTTTGCCGGCAGGCGAAGAATGGTGACCCCTACGAGAATCGAACTCGTGTTTCAGCCGTGAGAGGGCCGCGTCCTAACCGCTAGACGAAGGGGCCGCTGGTTCTGGCCGGCATGGTATCCCGCGATGTCCGAAGACTGCGAAGGATGGTGACCCCAACGGGAATCGAACCCGTGTTTCAGCCGTGAAAGGGCCGCGTCCTAACCGCTAGACGATGGGGCCATGCCGGCTCGCGCCGGAGGCAGGCCCGCGCCATTAGGCAAGCCGGGGCAGGGGGTCAAGTACCTGAACGCGCCTCAATCGGCCCAGGCGGCATCTTCGACGTGCAATTCGGCCTGTGGACGGCTGCCCCAGTCGTCGAGCTTGGCCCGGCCGGCCAGCCAGAATCGCCGGTCTCGCGCGCCGTGGAGCAGCGCCTGGCCCATATCGCTTTCGGCGGCGCGAAATGCGATCGCCTTGAAACTGGCGCCGTCATTGCCGCGCACGATCAGGCGGACATGGTCGTTTCCGACGATGTCCGCTTTGACCATCCGCAGCGGCCCGACGGCGATGCGCGGCGCGGGCCAACCCATGCCGAAAGGGCCAGCGCTCTCTAGCGTTTCGATCAGGCCTGGCTGCAGCCCGCCCGGTGCGACGGCCAGATCGAGCAGGACAGCCTGCGTCCCGCTGGCCGCGGCGACGTCGGCGCCCAGCTGCACGTCGAGCCAATCGCCGAGCGCCCCCACCCGGTCACCGGCGATAGTCAGCCCAGCCGCCATCGCATGACCGCCGCCGGCGACGAGCAAGCCCGCCTCCCGCGCCGCCATGATCGCTGCACCAAGGTCGACGCCGGTGATCGACCGGCCGGATCCCTTGCCCTGGCCGGCTTCGTCCGCGTCCAGTGCGATTATGAGCGTCGGCTTGCCAGTCTTTTCCTTGATCCGTCCCGCCACGATTCCGATCACGCCGGGATGCCACCCGCTGCCCGCCAGTACGATCACAGCGCGGTTGTGCTGGCCGGCGAGTTGCGCCTCGGCCGCTTCCTGCACTGCCGCCTCGATCGCCCGGCGCTCTTCGTTGAGCGTGGACAGCTGTGCGGCGATCATCCGCGCTTCCTCGGGATCCTCGGTGGTCAGTAGGCGCACGCCCAGCGTTGCCTCCCCTACCCGGCCGCCGGCGTTGACCCGGGGGCCCAGCGCAAAGCCGAGGTCGCTGCACGTCGGTGCGCGTTTCAGCCGGCTCGCGTCGATGAGTGCGGCCATGCCGATGTTGTCGCGCCGGGCCATCACCCTGAGCCCTTGCGCGACCATTGCCCGGTTGAGGCCCTTGAGCTGAGCGACGTCGGCGACGGTGCCGAGCGCAACGAGGTCGAGCAGCGCGAACAAGTCCGGCTCGGGGCGATTCTCGAAAAAGCCGCACCCGCGCAGGCGGCGAACGGTGGCGACCGCGAGTAGGAAGGCGACGCCGACCGCGGCGAGATGGCCATGCGCCGCTCCGATATCGCTTTCGTCGAGGCGGTTCGGATTGACCAGCGCGGCGGTGACGGGGAGTTCGGTCGAGCACTTATGGTGGTCGACCACGATCACGTCGACGCCGGCGGTGTGCGCCATCGCCAGCGCTTCATGCGCCATCGCGCCGCAATCGACGGTGACGATCAGGCTGCTGCCTTGTTCCGCAAGCTTGACCAACGCCGCGCCCGATGGACCGTAACCTTCGAGCAGGCGGTCGGGAATGTAATAGCCGGCGTCGCCGCCGAGCATGCGGAACAGCCGGATCAGCAGCGCCGCGCTGGTGGCACCGTCTACGTCGTAGTCGCCGTAGATCGTCACCGTCTCGTGGGTCAGCACCGCCTGGGCCAGGCGCTCGGCGGCGGCGTCCATGTCCCGAAATTCCGACGGATCGGGCAGGAATTCGCGGAGCGAGGGCGTGCGATGCCGGGGCAAGTCTTCGGCCGGCACCCCGCGCGAAAGCAGGATCTGATCGACGAGGTCGATGCCGAGCTCGCCGCCGAAACCGCCTGCGGCCATTCCGTCGCTGACGTCCATGTTGCCGCGCCGCCAGCGCCAAGTGCGACCCGACAGCGAGCGATCGATGCCGAAGACGGAGGGTGCGTGGGATGCCATGCTTGCCGACTATCCGATCGCGCGGGCGAGGCATAGCGGCGCGCCCGGATTTTCGACAATTGCCAGGCGGCGCGCGCCATGGTTTGGCTTGGCCCATGACGAGCCCGTTGACCATTGTCTGGCATAGCCGCACCGGCGCGGCGCGGGCGATGGCCGAGGCTGCTTTCGCCGGGGCGGAGGGCAGGGCGCTGCTGTTGGCCGCCGAGCAGGCTACCCCAGAGTGCTTGATCGAGGCTCGCGGCTACTTGTTCGTCTGCCCGGAGAACCTCGGCGCCGTGAGCGGTGTCATGAAGGAGTTGTTCGATCGCTCTTATTATCCGCTCCTCGGAAGGATCGAGGGGCGGGCTTATGCGACCGCAATCGCCGCCGGTTCCGATGGCTGTGGAGCGCAGGCGCAGATCGACCGGATCGTCACGGGCTGGCGGCTGAAACGCGTGGCCGAGCCGCTGATCGTCAACCTTGGCGCGCAGACCCCAGAGGCGATCCTGGCCCCAAAGGTAGTGTCCGCCGCCGACTTGGAGCGGTGTCGCCAATTGGGAGCAGCGCTGGCCGAGGGGTTGGAATTGGGCGTCTTTTAGCCGGTGATTTTGGCTGCCAGTACGGCTTTGGCGGCTTCATACTGCCGCGCCAGGGTCTCCACGCGGTCGGCCACGCTGTCCACAGCGTCGACCGCGCCGATGCCCTGGCCCGAACCCCAGATGTCCTTCCAGGCCTTGGCCGAGACGTCCGAACCGAAGTTCATCTTGGTGGGATCGCTGACCGGCAAGTTGTCGGGATCGAGCCCTGCGGCGAGGATCGAGGGTCGCAGATAGTTGCCGTGAATCCCCGTGAACAAATTGGTATAGACGATGTCCGATGCCTGGCCGGCGACGATCGCCTGCTTGTAGCCGTCGGGCGCATTGGCCTCGGCAGTCGCGATCCAAGGGCTGCCGATATAGGCGAAGTCCGCCCCCATCGCCTGCGCCGCCAGGATCGAACGGCCGTGCGCGATCGCGCCCGACAGCGCGACCGGCCCATCGAACCAGGCGCGGATCTCCTGCATCAGCGCGAATGGAGAGAGCGAGCCGGCGTGGCCGCCCGCGCCTGCGGCGACCGCGATCAGGCCATCGGCGCCTTTGGCGATCGCCTTGCGAGCGAAAGCATCGTCGATCACGTCGTGCAGCACGATCCCGCCCCAGCGATGCGCTGCGTCGTTGACCTCCTCGCGCGCGCCTAGCGAGGTGATCAGCAGCGGCACCCGCCACTTCTCGCAAGTCGCCAGGTCCGCCTCGAGCCGATCGTTGCTGCGGTGGACGATCTGATTGACCGCGAAAGGTGCGGCGGGCCGGTTCGGGTTGGCCCGGCTGTGGGCGGCAAGTTCCTCGGTGATCCGGTGCAGCCATTCGTCGAGCTGGCTCGCCGGGCGGGCGTTCAAGGCCGGGAAGCTTCCTACGATCCCCGCCTTGCACTGGGCGATGACCAGCTCCGGCCCCGAAACGATGAACATCGGTGAGGCGATGATCGGCAGGCGCAGCGAACCGAACAGGGCAGGAAGCGGCATCTAAGCTCCATTTAAGCGAGCGGTTAAACCGTCTTTAGCAGGTCCGGTTTCACTGTCGAGCCGCAGTTGGGGCATTGCCTTTGCTGAACATCTGTCCAATGGCTGGCCCATCATTCGCCCGGATCGCGGGCACAGGAGAGGACGCACCATGACCGCACAGACGCTCGATACGTCGGACATCGACCAGTACCTGGGCAAGCCGGTCGCCTCGTCGAGCTTGCGCGAACCGATCGCTCCCAACGACATCCGCCGCTGGGTCCACGCGATGCACTATCCGAATCTGCTGCACTTCGATCCAGATTTCGCTGCCGCCAGCCGCTGGGGCAAGCAGATCGCGCCGCAGAGCTTCTGCATCGCCACCGACGACGGCCACGGCGCCGCGCCGGCCTGCGTCGGCAACATCCCCAATTCGCACTTGCTGTTTGGCGGCGACGAGCATTGGTTCTACGGCCCGCGCGTGCAGCCGGGCGATATCGTTTCCAACGAGCGCATCCCGTTCGATTACGTAGTCAAGGAGACCAAGTTCGCCGGGCCGACCTGTTTCCAGCGCGGCGACAACAACTTCACCAACCAGAACGGCGAGCTGATCCTCAAGCAGCGTTCGACTGCGATCCGCTACAACGCGCATGCCGGCGGCGATACGGTGAATACCGATGATTTCGATGAGCCCACCTGGACCGACGAGGAAGAATTGGAGCTGATCAAGCGCCGCTTCTCGTGGGTGCAGATGATGCACGACCTGGGTCACAAGGAACGCTGGTGGGACGACGTCACCGTCGGTGATATCCTGCCCGAGCGCGTGTTTGGCCCGCATTCGCTGGCCAGCATCGCCACCGAGTGGCGCGCCTTCATCGTCAACACCTGGGGTACGTTCAACTTGCGCAAGCAGGACCTCGCCGGCATGGGCTTTTCCGAAGCCATGGGCGTGTGGGAGAACGATCCCGACATGATGAAGATCGATCCGTTCCAGACCGACGGCGCCTATTACGGCCCGTCGCGCGGCCACTTGTTCCCGAACTGGGCACGCCGCATCGGCATGCCGCGCGGCTACGGCTACGGCGCTTCGATGGGCGCTTGGGGGATCGACTATCTTGCCGGCTGGGCGGGCGAGCACGGCATGGTCGTCCACGCGATCTCGAATTATCGCGGCCCGGCGCTAACCGGCGACATCACGATTCAGACCGCCGAAGTCGTCGATAAGATGGTCGACGACGAGGGGCGTCACCTGGTCCAGGTCAAGCACAAGATGGCCAACCAGAAAGGCACCATCCTGGCCACCGGCACTGCCGAGATCGCGCTGCCCAAGAAGCCGTCCGCCTAAACTTTTCGACGACAGGAGTACACATATGGTCACCCTCGATTGCTCGGATCTTGATCGTTACATCGGCAAGCCGATGCAGCCCGCCCGCATGGTCGAGGCCGTGGCCAACACCGACATCCGCCGCTGGGCGCAGGCGATGCACTATCCGAACCGGCTTCACTACGATTCGGCCTATGCACTCGAGAGCCGCTTCGGCCAGTTGATCGCGCCGCAGAGCTTCCCGGTCACGATGGACGACGGCCACGGCTCGGCGCCGTCGTGCATCGGCCTGATTCCCAATTCGCACATGCTATTCGGTGGCGACGAATGGTGGTTCTACGGCCCCAAGATCGTCGCCGGCGATCGCATCTGGAACGAACGCATCCCGTTCGATTACGCGATCAAGGAAACCAAGTTCGCTGGCCCCACTTGCTTCCAGCGTGGCGACAACTTCTACTACAACCAGCACGGCGAGCTGATCTCCAAGCAGCGCTCGACCTCGATCCGCTACAGTCAGGCGGCCGGTGAAGAGAGCATTGCGGGAGGCGACCAGAGCGGCGCCGACGACCCGGTGTGGACCGACGACGAGCTGGAAGCGCTCGATGAGCGCAAGTTCACCTGGATCAAGATGCTCCACGACCTCGGCCATAGCCCGCGGTACTGGGATTCGGTGGTCGTGGGCGAGGACTTGCCCGAGCGCGTGTTCGGCCCGCACAGCATCGTCAGCTTTGCCACCGAATGGCGTTCGTACACTTTCACCCAGTGGGGCGGAGCGCATCGCCGCACCGACCTGAACATGGCGGAACTGGGCTTCACCGGGCCGATGGCCGGGCCGGAGCAGGATCCGACGATCGAGCGGATCAATCCCGAAGGGACCGACGGCGCCTACATCGGCCCGTCGCGCGGTCACTTGTTCCCGCGCTGGGCGCGCTACATTGGCATGCCGCGCGGCTATGGCTACGGCGCTTCGATGGGGGCGTGGCTGACCGACTATTTCGGCGGCTGGGCAGGCGAGTGGGGCACCATCCGCCACTCCAATTGCGCTTACCGCAGCCCTGCGCTCACCGGTGACATCACGATCCAGAGCGGCAAGATCCTCGACAAGTTCGTTGATGAGGACGGCCGCCACATGGTCCAGGTGGAATGCCGGATGACCAACCAGACAGGCGCGGTCCTAGCCACCGCCAAGGCCGAGATCGAACTGCCAAAGCTGCCGGCTTGATATTCCAGGATCCTCCCCATTTGTCCTGCGGAAAAATGGGGAGGATTGGGGTTTAGGCCACCGAGTTCGCTGCGCTGAGTACCGCGCGGACGCTGGCGGTGGCGACGTCCTCGTCGATCCCGACACCCCAGACGGTCTTGCCGTCCGGCGTGACGCATTCAACGTAAGCTGCGGCGCGGGCGTCGGTGCCCGCGGTCATCGCATGTTCGGTATAATCGCGCACATCGAGCGTAATAGTGAACGCGTCCTTGAGCGTCGCCAGGATCGACGAGATCAGGCCGTTGCCGCGACCCGAGACCGATTGCTCGTGGCCGCCCACGCTGATCCGTCCGGCG
>JBDSOM010000055.1:0-1891 GCA_039914785.1 Novosphingobium sp. | reverse complement strand
ACCCGGTCGCCCTGCGCCGCGAAAGTTTCGGCTACGGCCTGGCCCAGAATCCCGAACCCGCCGGTAACGATGATCGAACGCGTCATGTGTGAATCTCCTTTGCGCGCTGCCTAGCGCGAGACGGAGGCCTTGGGAATTGGCTGCCTATTCCGCAGCTGGATCGACGGCATCGCGCGCCGCCGAATCCGCGCGCGCGGCGGTGAAATCGAACCGGATTCGAACCCACTCACCGATGAGCGGGCGGCCGTCGATCCGCGGCGGCCGAACCAGGAATTGCCAGGCGGCCTGCCGCATCGCGCGCGATAACCCGGAGCCGCGGGGAGATTCCGATAGCTCACGGCAGTCGCTCACGTGGTAGCGTGCCTCGGTCCGGCACGCGATAACCGCCCATCCCCCTGCAACGCTGCGCTTGGGCATGTATGTCGCCAACTCCGCGTCGGTCGGCTCACGATACCATTGCGCGTTATAAAGCTTCGCACCGCCCGGCCCTTCGCCGGGCCCATAGGCGGACGCGCTGCCTTGGCCCGATCCCGCCTCGCTGCTGCCGCCCGCCGCCGGCCTCGCCATTTTCGAGATGTCGGCGGCCGCGAATTCCTGGCTCGAGAGCTTGAGCAGGCGGAACGGGGGCACCGGCTTGTCGGGCACCGGCACGGGAGGCTGGACCGGGC
The DNA here is from genome assembly GCA_039914785.1 of Novosphingobium sp. GTDB lineage: Bacteria > Pseudomonadota > Alphaproteobacteria > Sphingomonadales > Sphingomonadaceae > Novosphingobium. The sequence goes on along the minus strand of JBDSOM010000055.1, from coordinate 1,223 downwards.
GCACTTCCGGGACCGTGCGCGCTGCGGGCGCTGCCTGGAGCGACCGGGCGGGCGTGCGCGTCTTGGCGACCCGTTCGGACGCAGTGGGCGACATGGAGATCGCGACCAGTCTCGGCCCTTGCTTGTCGGCCGTGGGCAGCAACGCGCCCATCTTGATCAGCATGAGCAGGATCAGCAGGCAGATCGCCAGCGACAGCGTCAGCCCGGCAGCCCTGGTCCGGAACGAAGGGCTGTAGCGGTAACCGCGAAGGATGGGGGCTGATCGCATGGGGCCGCGCGGTAGACCTTTGCCCAGCGCCCGACAATCGAAGCTCGCTGCGACGCGCGCCCTGCAAGCCCGCGCCTGTCGGTTGCATGAACGAAGCGCGCAAACCACCGAATGCCAGCGAGCACTCCATCGCTGCCTGCCCTTGACCCTCCCCCCGCATCTCCTACATGCGAGACATCATGTTCATCGAAACCGAAACCACGCCGAACCCGGCCACGCTGAAGTTCCTGCCCGGCGAGCAGATCATGACCGCGGGCACGCGCGAGTTCACGTCGGACGAGGACGCGGCTGCTTCGCCGCTCGCCGAGGCGCTGTTCTCGTTGGGCGACGTCTCGGGCGTGTTCTTCGGCCGCGATTTCATCTCGGTGACCGCCGGTGAAGGTGTCGACTGGAGCCAGCTCAAGTCGCAGGTCGTGGCGGTGCTGCTCGATCACTTCGCCAGCGGCGCACCGTTGTTCTCCGGCCCCGACGCCAGCGGGATCGCGGTCGGCGCGGCTGACGAGGATTTCGGCGAAGATCCCGCCGATGCCGACATCGTTGCGCAGATCAAGGATCTGCTCGAAACGCGAATCCGGCCGGCCGTCGCCAACGACGGCGGCGATATCGTCTATCGCGGCTTTCGCGAAGGCGTCGTCTTTCTGACGATGCAGGGCGCTTGCGCGGGTTGCCCGTCGTCGTCGGCAACGCTCAAGCAAGGGATCGAGGGGCTGCTCAAGTACTACGTTCCCGAGGTCACCGAAGTCCGCGCGGCCTGAGGGCGGTTCCGACCAAGTGCTGACCCTGGCGATCGACTGCGCGACCGAGGCTTGTTCGGTCGCCCTGCTCGATGAGGGAAATCTCGTCATGGGCGAATTCGCGATTCTCGGACGCGGCCATGCCGAGCAGCTTATCCCGATGATCGCCGCCCTGCCCGGCAAGGGTCGCGCCGATCGGATCGCCGTGGCGCTCGGGCCCG
>JBDSOM010000138.1:0-4611 GCA_039914785.1 Novosphingobium sp. | reverse complement strand
CAGCACTGCTGAAATTGCTTTTTTCACTGGGCTCTCCATCAGGCTGGCATCAAGCAGATCGGGTTCGCGACCCGTCTAACGATATCGGGCGACCAGGGCCAGATAAGCGTCGAGCCATTTCTGCGCGAAGTCCCGGGTGGGCCCGGTCAGCGAACCGTCCTGCGTAAACATGTCCTCGCGGTGCTGGATATAGGCCTCTGGCTGGCCGAGTGTCGGCATGTCGAGATACGCGATCACGCTCCGCAAGTGCAGTTGCGCCAGCGCCGTCCCGATCGCCCCGATCGACACCCCGACGACCCCCGCCGGCTTGCCGGACCAGGCGTTGTCGCCGTACGGGCGCGAGGCGTGGTCGAGCGCGTTCTTGAGCACGCCGGGAATCGAGCGATTATACTCGGGGGTCACGAACAGGACCGCATCTGCCGCGCGGATCGCCGCCTTGAGCGCCACGGTGGCGGCTGGTTGGTCGCCATCATCGTCCTGATTATACAGGGGAAGAGCACCGATGTCCGGCCAGGTGAATTCGACCCCGGCGGGAGCGAGCCGAATCAGCGCCTGAGCAAATTTGCGGTTGAGGGAATCACGGCGCAAGCTGCCGACAATGATGGCGATTTGAGTCATTTGGTTCCTAGTCGGCTGGCGCGGCGTCGGCACACGCCAGCCGCTGGAATTGCTTAGATATCGTCGCCGAGAGCGCCCTTGACCGCGCCCTTGAGCTGCTGGCCCTTGCCTTTCAGCTCCTGCTTGGCACCTTCGTCGCGAGTCTCCGGATTATCGCTGTGCTGCTTGGCCTTGCCAAGCGCTTCGTTGACGTTGCCCTTAACCTTGTCGACCAGTTCGCCCATCGGAGTTCTCCTAGCATTAGAGGCAGGCTCATCCTGCTTCGGATAGGGAACGACAGAAAAACGCTGTTGTTCCACAGCGTTACATTTTTGGCCGGCGCGGCGTCGGCGGACGGTGGTAGCTGACATCGGTGCGATCGCGCCGCGCCTGGCACGGCTCGTCAGCGGTGTAGGACGGCGCAATCTGGCCCATGATCGCCGATTTCGGCACATCCATCTGGCTTTCGATGATCGCCACCCGGTTGGCGATCCGCCACTCAGTGCCGTTCGCTCCGGGGCGCTTCTGGAAGTGATCGACATAGCGTCCAGTCGAGACGAAATTGGGCCCATCGCCCGCGGTAACCCCGGTGAACTGGAAATAGGTCTCGCAGTAGGCGTCGTCCCCCTGCAGATCGCACATGTGGTTCAGGATCCCGTGCTGCACCGCCTCGAACATCAGCGTGGTGCGATCGGCGTACTGGATGAAATCGTCGGGCATGCCGACGAACTGGCCGTGGTCCTCGATCGCGTCGTCCCAGTAGCACGAGCGAGCGAGCCTATTGTCCAGCCGGTCGAGCCCGCGCGCATAGCGCAGCATGGTCCGATGGATCTCGCTGCGATCGATCTGCTCCCGCAGCTTGCGTTCGAGTTCGGCGTCCATCGAAAATCCTCTTGGTCATTGCGCCGGCCACGCCTCGCAACGGGGCGGCGCAATGGCAAGGGCAATCAACCATCGCGCAAGAACGTCAGCACGTCCGGCGCGATGAGGGGCCAGCGTTCGAAGCGGCCGCGGCGGTTCGCCAGGTCGTTGGGGAACGTCGAGACATAGTTCCATTCCTGATCGCCCCACGGCGGTTCGCGCAGCTCCGCGTTCGGCAGCAGCTCGTGGACCCATTCGCTGGTCCGGCGGGTGTGGGCCATGTCGCTCTTGCCGCTGCGGAAGACCAGGACGGGCATCGTCAGCTTGGCGAAGTCGACCCCCGCGATCCCCGGCATCGGGGTGTCGTCGCGATAGGTGAATGCCGCGGCCCAGCGCTGCATCGCCGCGATGTAGAAATCGGGATCCTGCCGCAGCAGAATCTCACGGATGCGCGGGTTGCGGGCGATCTGGTCGGCCCAGCTCGGCAGCGCGGCGACCGCCGCCATCCCGCCCTTGGACGCCGCGGCGACCTGATCGCCGCAGTAGAACCAGGCAAGGCCGGCGAGCCCCACCGCCCCGCCGCTGAACCACCACGCCGCGATCCTGCGGACGTTTTCGGGCATGCGAATCCCGGCCATCAGCGAGATGCGCGATCCGGCCGAGCCGCCGACCAGCACGATGTCGCGGAGGTCCAGCGCCCGCACCAGCCCGACCAGCGCATCGGCGTTCATCACGGACTCGCTTGGCGCGGTGAAGGCGATGTCCGAGGCGCCGCACCCGGGGCGATCCCACAACAGCACGCGGTAGCCGGCATCGGCGAAAAGCCGCCCGAGTTCGGGCACCCCGGCGGTATCGCGCGGGTAGCGCCCACCCGGAGTCAGCACGAGCGGCTGGCCATCCGCGGGGCCGATCAGTTCGCAATCGAGCTCCAGCCCGTTAACTTCGATGCGCGGCATCGTCTCTCCCCGGGATTCTTCCTTGACGCTGCCGGTTGCCGGCCTGGCGTCGTGCGCATATTTGTAGCAGGCCGCATCTTTCGGGGGCGACGCCGGACGGTCAAGCGATGGTTCGCCGCCGGGGGCCGCTCTGGCGATGGTTGCCGGTTCGGTATCGGCTGGAACCGCGTCCGATCTGGTGGGTTTATTACGGCATGACCGCGATTGCGGCCGCGCCTCCGGAGATTCCTTATGAAACAGCGTGTTCTTCGCAATCTGGTCCTCATTTCCGCAGCCTCGCTCGGGCTCGCGGCCTGCACCGACGGGTATGGCTACGGCGGCATGGGTTATGGCGGCGGCTATTATGACGGTTACGGCGGCGGCTACGGCGGCGGCTACGGCGGCGGCTACTACGATTCGCCGTATTATGGCTGGAACGACGGCTGGTATTATCCGGGCAACGGCTATTACGTATACGACAACCGCGGCACCCGCCGCCGCTGGAACGATGGCCAGCGCCGGTATTGGGAAGGCCGCCGCGGCAACAACAACTCCGGCAATCCCCAATGGCAGGGCCGCCCCAACGGCAACTGGAACGGCGACCGCAACCGCGAAGGCAATCCGCAATGGCAGGGTCGCCCCAATGGCAACCGTGAAGGCAGCCCCCAATGGCAGGGTCGCCGTGAAGGTTCGGGCACCTGGAACGGCAACCGCCGGGGGAACTGGAACGGCGGGGCCAGGCAGGGCGGCAACGCCGGTTCCGCACCGCAGCGGAGCGGCGGTGCCACGATCGCCCCGCCGTCCGCGCCAGCCCCGAACGCGGAAGGCCAACGCCCGATGTGGCGGCCCAAGTAGGATCCTCGCTTCCACCCCGGCCCCGCCGACTTCGGTTCACCGCGTTTCGCCCCATTTCATCGGCGCGATAACCCGCGGTTAACCGTAGCGGCGGGATAATGGGCTGATGGATAGACGTCGATCTGGCAACCCGCTCCGCGCGTGGCGTGCCGCGGCCCTCCCCAAACCGGGGCCGCCGCTGACCGCTGCGCTCTATCGCGATCTGGTCACGCCGCTGTTCACGATGCGGGTGCCGATCATCGGCTTCGGCTTCCTCTATTTCTGTGTCAGCGTGCTCGTGCTCATGCGATGGCCCGATCCGGCGGTCTTCGCGATGATGGTGAGCGCGGTAGTCGTAACGACGGCGCGGGTGGTCGTGCTTGATCGCTATCGCGCCGCGGGCGGGCCGGCGCAGTCGGTCCCGGTCCTCAAGGTTTGGGAACGGCGCTATGCCATCCTGACGTACGGCTTCGCCGCGCTCCTCGCCGCGCTCAACATCCGCGTGCTGACGGTCCACGAGCCGTTGCTGCACACCGCGGCGATCGCCCTGGTGTTCACCTTTGGCGCGGGCGTCGTCTCGCGGACGTCGTACCGGCCGCGGCTGTGCATCGCCGGCCTGCTGATCGCCGTCGTGCCCACCGCGCTGGCGTTGTTCGTACATGCGGCCAGCGCGCACGGCGAGGCGCTGCACGCCGGGTTCTTCGTGTTCCTGGGGGTACTGATGACGGCGGTCCTGGGGATGAGCCTGGAATCGGTCCGCCACCTTTACGCCGCCGCGCTCGAGCAGCTCGTCACCAAACACGATCTCGCCCAGCTCGCCCGCTACGACCCGCTGACCGAGCTGCCCAACCGGCTGATGCTGCGCGAGGCGTTCTCGCACCGGCTGGAAACCGCCCAGCGGACCGGAGCCGCGCTGGCGCTCCACTATCTCGATCTCGATGGGTTCAAGGCGATCAACGATGGCTACGGCCACCCGGTCGGCGACCGGATGCTGTGCGAAGTGGCCAAGCGCCTGCTCGCCACGATCCGCGCCGACGACACCGTGTTCCGACTGGGCGGCGACGAGTTCCTGATCATCCAGGCCGGGGTCGGCCACCGCGACGAAGCCCAGCTGCTCGCCCGGCGGATCATCAAGCAACTCAGCGACGCCTACGCCTTCGACGGCGCCGAGATGCGGATCTCGGTCAGCGTGGGCATCGCGCTGACCAGCGATGCCGGCACGGACATCGATGCCCTGATCGCCTGCGCCGACGCCGCGCTCTACCGCTCGAAAACGCGCGGCAAGGCCCAACTGCAGTTCTGCGAGCCGGGATTTGGCGAGCCGGGGCGTTCGGCCGCCTGAGAGGGAGTGGCTTAGGGGCGGCCAGACGGGCGCACTTGCCCC
>JBDSOM010000007.1:0-7248 GCA_039914785.1 Novosphingobium sp. | reverse complement strand
GTGCCGGTGATGATCGACAGTTCGAAGTGGGACGTGATCGAGGCCGGGCTCAAATGCGTACCCGGCAAGCCGATCGTCAACTCGATCTCGATGAAGGAAGGCGAAGTGCCGTTCCTCGAAGCCGCGCGCAAATGCATGGCTTATGGCGCCGCCGTGGTCGTGATGGCGTTCGACGAGGCCGGGCAGGCGGATACGCAGTCGCGCAAGATCGAGATCTGCCAGCGCGCCTACAAAGTGCTGACGGGCATCGGCTTTCCGCCCGAGGACATCATCTTCGATCCCAACGTCTTTGCCGTGGCGACGGGCCTGGAGGAGCACAACAACTACGGCGTCGACTTCATCGAGGCGGTCAAGGTGATCCGCGCGACCTGCCCGCACGTGCACTTCTCCGGGGGGCTGTCGAACCTCAGCTTCTCGTTCCGCGGCAACGAGATCGTGCGCCGCGCGATGCATTCGGTGTTTCTCTATTACGCGATCCCCGCCGGGCTCGACATGGCGATCGTCAACGCCGGGCAGCTCGACATCTACGACCAGATCGACCCGGTGCTGCGCGAAGCCTGCGAGGACGTGATCCTCAACCGCGTGCCCATCGTCGAAGGCCAGCAGACCCCGACCGAGCGGCTGATCGAGCTCGCCGAAAGCTACAAGGGCAAGGACGCCGTCGCTGAAAAGGCGGCCGAGGAATGGCGCGGCTGGGACGTCACCAAGCGGATCGAACATGCGCTGGTGAAGGGGCTCGACGCGTATGTGGTCGAGGATACCGAGGAAGCCCGCCAGGCCGCGTTCGATCGCGGCGGCCGGCCGATCGAGGTGATCGAAGGCCCGCTGATGGACGGGATGAACGTCGTCGGCGACTTGTTCGGATCGGGCAAGATGTTCCTGCCCCAGGTGGTGAAATCGGCCCGCGTCATGAAAAAGGCGGTCGCCTACCTGTTCCCGTTCATCGAAGCGGAAAAGGTCGCCGGATCCAAGCCCAAGGGCCGGATCATCATGGCCACGGTCAAGGGCGATGTGCACGACATCGGCAAGAACATCGTCGGCGTCGTGCTGCAATGCAACGGCTACGAGGTGATCGACCTGGGCGTCATGGTCCCGTGGTCGAAGATCCTGGCCGCCGCGAACGAGAACGATGCCGACATCATCGGCCTGTCGGGGCTGATTACCCCCTCGCTCGACGAGATGGTGACCGTCGCCGAGGAAATGCAGCGCGCCGGCATGACCACGCCGCTGCTGATCGGCGGGGCGACGACCAGCAAGGTCCACACCGCGCTCAGGATCGATCCGGCCTACACCGGCCCGGTGATCCACGTGCTTGACGCGAGCCGCGCGGTGGGCGTGGCGTCGCAGTTGCTCTCGGATACCCAGGCGGTGGGATTCAAGAGCAACACCGCGGCCGAGTACGAGCAGATCCGCGTCGCGCGGGCCAACAAGGGCCAGTCCGAGCTGCTCTCGCTGGCCGATGCACGCGCCAACGCCTTCCCCGCCGACATGGCGCAAAAGCCGCCGGCGCCGCTGCAGCCCGGCCCGCACGTGTTCGCCGCGTGGGACCTCACCGACTTGCGCGAGGCGTTCGACTGGACCCCGTTCTTCCGCGCGTGGGAGCTGGCGGGCAACTATCCCGCGATTCTCGATGACGAGGTCGTCGGCGAAAGCGCGAGCAGCCTGGTCGCCGACGCCCAGGCGATGCTCGACCAGATCATTGCGGAAAAGTGGCTGACCGCCCGCGCCGTCACCGCGTTCTGGCCGTGCCGGCGCGACGGCGACGATGTGCTCCTCGATGACGGCACCCGCCTCCCGTTCCTGCGCCAGCAAGTGAAGAAATCGCGCGACCGGGCGAACTTCTGCCTGGCCGACTTCATCGATCCGGCGGGCGACTGGCTCGGCGGGTTCGCCGTCGGCATCCACGGGATCGAGCCGCACCTCGCCCGGTTCAAGGAAGGCCACGACGACTATTCGGACATCCTGCTGAAAGCCCTCGCCGATCGCTTTGCCGAAGCGCTGGCCGAGCGCCTCCACCAGCACGTCCGCACCACGCTGTGGGGCTATGCGCCGGGCGAGCAACTGACCAACGAGGCACTGATCCGCGAACAGTATCGCGGCATTCGCCCCGCGCCGGGTTATCCCGCCTGCCCCGACCACAGCCTCAAGCCAATCCTGTTCGATCTGCTGCAGGCGCAGGAAACCGCAGGCATCACCCTGACCGAAAGCCAGGCCATGCTGCCGACCTCGGCGGTCTCGGGGTTCTATTTCGCCCATCCCGAAAGCCAGTATTTCGGCGTCGCCCGCATCGGCCGCGACCAGCTCGAGGAATACGCGGTGCGCCGGGGGATCGACCTGCCGACCGCCGAGCGCTGGCTGCGGCCGAACCTGGACTGACGCGCCACCCGCACCCTGGACAATAACCCCGGAGCGATCTGGCCTTTGCGCGGCCCGACCGATAGGCTCCGTCCAAACACACCTCCAGGGAGAGCACCACATGTCCGAGATGGCCCAGAAACTGCGCGCGCTGGTCGCGACCGGCGAGCATTTCATGGCGGGCGAGGCCTATTCCGCGCTGACCGGCCGGATCGTCGAGCACGTCGGGTTCAAGGCGGCGTACCTGGGCGGCCATGCCTGCAGCGCATTCCATTACGCGGTGCCCGACAACGGGGTGTTCAGCCAGGTCGAGCAGCTCGAACAAGCGGCCCGGATCGCCGCGGCCATCGATATTCCGCTGATCGCCGACGCCGATACGCTTGGCGAAACCGTGGCCGACGCGTTCCACTTCACCCGGCGCTACGTGCGCGCGGGGATCGCCGGCATCCACATCGAGGACGAGGTCAATCCCAAGCACACCAGCACCGTCGGCAGCCTTTGCCGGATCGACGACATGCAGGCGCGGATCGACGCGGCGCGGCGCGCGGCGGGGAACTCCGGCTTCTACATCATCGCCCGCTGCGACGAGATGTACCTGCAAGGCCGCGGCGGCGGCGGCACGGGCTCGATCGAAGAGGCGGTAAAGCGCGGCCAGGCTTATGCCGAAGCCGGGGCCGACGCGCTGTTCTACCCGCTCGCCTCGCCCGATGCGCACGCGCAGATCATCCCCGCGCTATCGGTTCCCGTCGCCACGATGGGCTTCAACTTGCCCGGCACCGCGTTCAACATGACCACCAGCTGGGGCTGGACAGGCGCCGCGCAGCTCCACCTCGCCCGCGCCAAGGAGCTGCTCGAAACGGGTTCGGTGAAGATGGACGGGGTGCTCGAAGGCAAGGACCAGCTGATCGAGCAGGACTTTTACGACGCGCTGACCGCCGATTGGGCGCGCAAGACCGGGCGGCCGGTAAGGGACGGGTATTAGCCACCAAGCCCCTCCCCTGCAGGGGAGGGGCCGAGGACTCAGACTCTACCTCAAAACTTCGCCGGCTGCCCCAGCTTCGAACCCAGCGCCGGATACCCCTCGGGCGTCTTGTCGGTGAAGTAGATCATCCGGCCGAAGCACTGGTCGGGCCGAATCGCGAAGCGCTCGGCCACGTTGCCGACCAACTCCAGGCCCTTGCCGCGCAGATAGTTCGCCGCCGCGGGCGCGGATTTCACCTTGAAGGTCAGCGAGTAGATACCCTGGATGGTCTTGGCATGCTTGGCGAGCATCGATCGGTCGGTGCGCGATTCCAGCGCTTCGAGTACGGTATCGCCCATCAGAAACGGCGCGCAATCGGCGTCGATATCGTCGAGCTCGCGGTGCTCCATTTCCACCCAGCCGAGTTTCTCGGCGAACAGTTCGCCCGCATCGTCGACCGATTCGGTCGAGATGCTGATCGCCTGGAGGCCTTCGATGCCCAGCGGATGCTCGTCGCGCCACCTGGCGGGGCTCCAGGCGGCATCGCGGCGCGGATCGCCGGGCAGGTCTTGCGCCAGCACCTCTATCCGCATGCCCATCGCCTGGCGGCGGGAGATCAGGAAGTAATGCGCCTCCATCCCCGGATCGTAGTGCAGCTTGAAGCCCTGCTTGGTGAACCAGGCGTCGGCCGCCTTCAGATCGGCCACCTTGAGCGCCACGCCCAGCCAGCGCATCGGCTGCGCGCTGCGGCGAAGCATTTCCCCGGTCGGCGAATCCGGACTGAGGCCCGATCCGGCGGGCGAGATCGGGACGACCATCGTGTCGCCGATCATCATTAGCCGTTCCTCGCGGTCGAGGCCGAGTTTCTCGGCCTCGGGCGTGACCAGCATTTCGTATGCGGTCTCGGCCCCGAACACGTCGATGAAGAACGCGTCGCAGGCCTTGCGCTCTTCGTTGTCGGCAATCGCCCAGCTGACATGGGCAAGTGGCATTGCGGGCATCGATCGTAATCCTGTCTGTGGCGTGATGGTGGCTGTGGTTCGGGTGACGCTTGGCACAGCCGGCGCGTCTTGCCGAGAGGGCATCGACCGACGGCATCAAACGTCCGGCCGATAAGTGCTTCAGGTGCGCGGGCGCAGCCCGTTGAGGAACAGCCGCACGGCCTTCTCGACATAGCCGTCGAGCGCAGCGGGGCGAGGGGTTCGGCCGCTCAGGATCGCCCGGCGCGCCGGGGCGTTGACGATGCTCAGAAACGCCGAGGCGGCGAGTTCGGAATCCTCGAACCAGTCTCCGGCGTCCTGCTGGCGATACTTGTCGAAGACCTCGATCAGAAAATGGATCACGATCCTGGAGGCGGCGTCGTAACTGCCGTTGACCTCGGGGAAGCGAAAGGCTTCGGCGGTAACGATGCGCTGCAGCCGGACCCCTTCGGCGCTCAAGTTATTGGCCAGGCGAAACCGGCCGATCGCCACCAGGGTCGTCTCCAACTGCCCGGTGTCGGCGGAGCGCAGCGTTTCGATGGGAATGAACCAGCGATCGATCGCGCGCTTGACCGCGGCTTCGAACAACGCGCCCTTGTCCTTGTAGCGGGCATAGATCGTCCGCTTGGTCATGTTCAGCGAGGCCGCCAGCGTATCGATGGTCGTCAATTCGAAGCCGTGTTCCGAGAACATCTCGAGCGCGCGTTCAAGCAGTTCTTCCTGTCGCCGCTGCGCAGTTTCGCGCGTCGGCCGGCCGGTCTGCACGGCTTTCACTCGGGTCACGTTAGCCTGCTCGCTCATCGACCGAAGTTCTGGCGGGCCCAGGCGATTTGTCAACGCATGCCAGAGCGTTACTACGCCCAGGTGACCGGCGGGGTGACCAGAAACGGCAGCTCGGGCGAGGCGATCTTGGATTCGTTGCCGTTGGCGTGGATCAGCGTGACCCGGCCGACGCCCGGCGAGGCCACCACGCCGACGACCGTATCGGCCCAGGCATGGATCGCAGCGCGCGCGAAGTCGAGCTTGGCGCCTTCGAGCGACGCGGTGCCGGCGGATTCGAGTTCGGCCTCAAGCTCGACGACGCGGCTGGCGGCTTCTTCGATGCGGGCGGCGGCGTCGGACTGGTTCATCTCACTTCCTTGTGCTGGAACCGCTGCGCAAGCAAGCGTCGGCTGTAAAATGCCACGGCTGCGAACGGGTTCCTTCAGGGCATACCCGGAAACAGCGCACACCGTTTTCCTCCACGCGCGCAATCTGCCATAGGACCCGTATGCCCGCGACAGCACCCTGCCGATTTATCGCCCCAGCCGATCGAAGCGCCGCTTTCGCTCGGCCGCGGCGGTTCTCCTGAACTTCGCCAGCGTCATCAACTTGTGTCGACGTTGACCTCGCCCCTCCTCGATTCGCTCCATTCGACGTTCGGCTTCTCCGCCTTTCGCGGGGTGCAGGATCAGGTCGTCGATCGCGTCATGGCGCGGCGGTCCACCCTGGCGGTGATGCCGACCGGCGCGGGCAAGTCGCTGACCTATCAGCTTCCCGCAGTCGTGCTCGAGGGGACCTGCATCGTCGTCTCGCCGCTGATCGCGTTGATGCACGATCAGCTGCGCTCGGCGACCGCCAACGGCATTCGCGCTGCGACCCTGACCAGCGCCGACGCAGACCGCGACGCCACGATCGAACGGTTCCGCGAGGGGCAACTCGATTTGCTCTACGTCGCGCCCGAACGCGCCAGCCAGCCCCACTTCCGCGAACTGCTCAGCCGCGCCAAGATCTGCCTGTTCGCGATCGACGAGGCCCACTGCGTCTCCGAATGGGGCCATGACTTCCGCCCCGACTACCGCCTGTTGCGGCCGTTGCTCGACAGTTTTCCGGAGGTTCCGCGCCTCGCCCTGACCGCGACCGCGGACGAGCATACCCGCGCCGACATCCTGGCCCAGCTCGGCATTCCCGACGAAGGCCTGATCGTCGCCGGGTTCGATCGGCCCAACATCCGCTACCTGATCCGCCACCGCGACAACGGCACCAAGCAACTGACCCAGCTGCTCGCCGAACAGCCCGGACCGGGGATCGTCTATGCGCCGACGCGGGCGCAAGTCGAGAAGCTGGCTGAAAAGCTCGGGTCGGAGGGACGGACGGTGCTGCCCTACCACGCCGGCCTGCCGCCCGAAGTGCGCGCCAGGAACCAGGCCGCGTTCGTCGCCTCCGAAGACATGGTGATGGTCGCGACGGTCGCCTTCGGGATGGGTATCGACAAGCCCGACGTGCGCTTCGTGGCCCACGCCGGGATCCCCAAGTCGATCGAATCCTATTACCAGGAAACCGGCCGCGCGGGCCGCGACGGCGATCCTTCGGTGGCGCTGCTGTTGTGGGGCGCAGAGGATTTCGCCCGCGCCCGCCAGCGCCTCAGCGAAGTCGAGGAGCGCCGGCTGGAGAGCGAACGCGTGCGGCTCAACGCGCTCGCCTCACTGGTCGAGACCGCCGGCTGCCGCCGCGCCGTGCTGCTCCGCCACTTCGGCGAGGTTCCACCCGAGAAATGCGGCAACTGCGACAATTGCCTCGACGCACCCGGCGTCGCCGACACCACCGAGACCGCGCGCAAGCTGCTCTCGGCGGTCTATCGCACCGGGCAGAGCTACGGCCTCGGGCACTTGGAAAAAGTGCTGACCGGCGCGGCGGACGAACGCGTCCTGGCGCGCGGGCACGACAAGCTGTCGGTGTTCGGGATCGTCGGCGCCGAAGAAGCGCATTTACTCAAGCCGCTCGCCCGCGCGCTGCAAGCCCGCGGCGCGCTGATCTCGACCGAGCACGGCGGCCTGGCGCTGGGCGGCGACGCCAAGGCGATTCTCAAGGGCGACATTCCGGTCCTGATCGCGCTGCCGCCCAAGAAGGAGCCCCGCGGCAAGCGCGGTGCCGGATCGAGCAAAGGCGCCGGCGCGAACCCGGTCGGCGATC